>JBICHS010000342.1:0-6244 GCA_043101135.1 Phycisphaeraceae bacterium JB051 | reverse complement strand
ACCAACTCGACCAGAAACAGAAGGTTTACTACCTGGCATTGCGTCTGCCCAAAGCCGTAGGATGCAAAGTGTTGGTGACTGATGGCAAGTTGGATTACCGCTATAAACCGCATTGGCTTGAACACAAAATGCTCTACTCCGATCAGAAAGGTTTACAGCAGATCGGGGCGGATTCACGACGCAATCAACGTTGGGCATACCGCGTCATCGGATCGCAAAAGACACAGTTGACGTTCACCGCAACCGATGCCAAGGGCAATGTACAAGCTCAACCGATGACCACGACGATTGGACAGTTGGCCGAAAAAGCACAGTACATTGCACTCGGTGAAACGGGGCTTGATGCGGTGAGTGTGCAGTTAACCGTCGATGGCACGGATGCCAATCTCGATTTACCGCTACCACGCTCAGGCGAGTATGTCCGCACACTGCGCGTGGACCCGCAGCAGCAGACTCGGCGATGTTTCTACATCGTGGGCATCACCGAAGAAAACACCATCGCCTATTCCCGCCCGATTACGTTGGTGCGCACCACTGCTGCATCCGCCAATGAGGTGGTGATTGATGATGTGAACACGAAGCTTGATGTGCCGATGATTCGCACGCTTGGTTCGTTTGATGATTTTATCAATGACTCAACCGCACGTTGTGCCAACCCGTTTAACGCGATTGATGTTTATACGATGAAGCTCCCCGCAGCCGATGTCCCGTACTATCTGCTTGATATGGAAGAAGGCGCTGGTGCCATGCTTAACGATTGTGCGATGGGGCATAACCTTGGGCGTGCATGGATTTCAGGTAAAGCTCAATGGGTTGCAAACGGCTATAAAGGCAGTGCTCTGAAGTTCGAAGACGGGACGATTCACTATCGCTCCAAGACGTTCCCGCATGGCGCGGTCACCGTCTCGATGCGTGTGCAAATGCAGCCTGCAGACAAGCCACAAATTCTCATGGCAGACGGTGGCTACTGGCAACAGGCCCGCTTTGGCATGATTGAAATGAGTGTCCAGGCGGATGGGAAAATCCGTGCGTCGCGACATCACATTCATGGCAGTGATACCGTCAAAAGCAATGTCGCCATCGGCGCCGGTTGGCAACATATTGCCCTGGTCTATGACCTTACTGCCATGACCCTGTATCTCAACGGCAAAGAAGTCGGCCGCATCGACAATCTCCGTCCAACCTATCAACGAACGCATTCCGTTCCCAGTATCGGTTTCTCAGATATCGCTCGTGGGCTCAAGGAAGAAATCTCGCCGTTCACCGGCATGGTCGATCAAGTCGAAATCATCGGCACATCGCTGACTGCCCAGCAAATCCAGCAACTCTACCAACGCGGGCAATGGATGGCACGTTAAAGTCAAATCACACACTCTATGGCCAGTAGCCAAACGAAAAAGCCACGATCCATTGACCGTGGCTTTTTTCGTTTATTCGATTGTTGTTGAAAGTTCCCGATGACACGGGGAAACCTTCCGGGGATGGTTTAGACGCAGCTTGCGGCGATGAGGCTCTTGCCGGTCATTTCGTTGGGGACTTCCAGGCCCATCATGTCCAAAGCGGTGGGCATGACGTCTGCCAAACGGCCGTTATCACGCAGGGCGTCGGACATTTTATCGGGGTTGCCGGTAGCCACATTTTTGAGTGCTTCATCAACGAGGATGCATTCGACTTTGTACGTGGTGTGAGCCGTGTGCGGGCTATTGGTTTCGGGGTTCCATGTTTGCTCCGCATTGCCATGGTCAGCAGTGACGATGAGCTTGCCACCACGGGCCAATGTGGCGCGGGCGATCTTACCGACACATTCGTCAACCGTTTCGACCGCCTTGACGACGGCATCAAGCTTGCCGGTGTGACCGACCATATCGCCGTTGGCAAAGTTCACCAGGATGAAGTTTTCACAATCATCAGCAGCAAGACGATCCAGGATGATGTCGCAGATTTCATAAGCGCTCATCTCGGGCTTGAGGTCATAGGTGGCGACTTGCGGGGACTGAGCCATGCCACGGCTTTCACCGGGGAACGGATCTTCGCGATAATCGTTGAAGAAGAAGGTCACGTGCGGGAACTTCTCGGTTTCAGCACTGCGGAACTGGGTGAGTCCCTGCTCGGAGATGTACTGACCACCGATGTTGACCATCTTGGGGGGCTTGGGATAAGCGACCTCAACCATGTCACCGAAGCTGGCGTCGTATGCGGTCATGGTGACGTAGGCCAGATCGAGTTTATCGCCACGGTCAAAGCCTTTTTCGCCGCTATCCGGTGACGGGGGAACCTGGCCATAAAACTCATCCATGCGGAACGCACGGGTCAGTTCACGCGGGCGGTCACCACGGAAGTTCACGAAGATCACGCTGTCGCCATCGCTGATGCGCGTTGAAGTGGGATCAGCACCAACCGTGCAGGGCATGACGAATTCATCGCCGGTCTGCGAGTCGTTGGTGGGGTTGTCGTAGTAGTGCTGCATCGCGGTCGGTGCATCGGGGTAGTTGGGCACATCCGCGTTGCGGCCCGTCATCAGGTCATACGCCATCTTGACGCGTTCCCAACGGTTGTCGCGGTCCATGGCATAGTAACGACCGATGATCGAACCCACCTGGCCGACACCGATTTCCTTGCACTTGGCTTCGACATCGGTGAGGAAGCCCTTGCCGGTGAACGGGCCGGTATCGCGACCATCGGTAAAGGCGTGGATGACGACTTTTTCAGCGCCTTGCTTTTTGCAGAGTTCCAAACAGCCGTAAAGGTGTTCGAGCAGGGCATGGACGCCGGCGTTGGAAGTCAGGGCCATCAGGTGCACGGTCTTGCCGTTGTCCTTGGCACGGTTGACGGCTTTAAGCAGCACTTGGTTTTCAAAGAACTTGCCATCACGGATGGCGATCGAGATCGACACGGAGTCCTGATAGACCACGCGGCCGGCACCGATGTTCTGGTGACCGACTTCACTGTTACCCATCGTGCCGTCCGGCAGACCCACGTCTTCGCCGGAGGTGTCGATGAGGGTCCAGGGGTAATCACAAAGCAGCTTGTCGCAGACAGGCGTCTTGGCGATCTTCACAGCGTTGTAGGAATCATGCTCGGCGTTGGGATTGCGTCCCCAACCATCACGTACGATCAGAACCACGGGTTTGGTGCTCATGGGAAAAACTCCATTGCTTGTTATGTCTAAGGTGTGCGGGATTACACAAGACCATCATTGTAGCATCATCAGCTAGTTTTGCCTCTTTAGCCCTTGCAAGACAGTTATACCGCAGAGAGCGCAGAGTTTTTTTAAGACAAAAAAAACAGTTCTTTACCACAGAGGACACAGAGGGCACGGAGAAAAAACATGATTCAAAATTTTACATTGCTTCCTCTCTGTGTTCTCTGTGTTCTCTGTGGTTAAAAAATGTCTTGTGGTTTCTCTCTTAACTTGGCGATCTTGGCGTTAAAAAAACATATTCCATGAAACGTCCAGCCCAACGTCTGCGTCTGATTGATGGAAGCGATTTGGGAAAATGGGTATAACATCCGTATGCGGCCAATGATCTGTGAAAAATGTGGTTACGATCTTCGGGGACTGCCTGATCGCGGGGGGTGTCCGGAGTGTGGTAACTCGTATGACAAAGACACATTCGCAGGCATTGCCAAGCCCGACAGCATTTATCGCAAGTCTGAAACGATCGGCTTTTGGCTGAAGATCGCAGCATTGGTCTTTGGCGGGATCGTGATTCTGGGTTGCTCCGGGGTGTTGTCGCTTTTTGCCAAGACGCCCGAAAAACCGCTGATCACCGGTGGCGTGGTTTGCGGGATGATGATCCTCATCGCCATTGCCATGATCCTGCTCAAACATCTGGAAGACAAAGAGCAGGATTAACGCCGTTCAAACAATACTCAGTGCCTTTCGTCACTCCCACGCAGGCGGCAGTCCGTGGAACATGCAAGCGTCAACAGAATGCCACTGGATTCTGGCCTTCCGGGGGGCGCGGGAATGACGAAATGAAGGATGAGTTGCAGCACATTTTTATGAAGCCATCCCACTCTCACTGCAACGATGCGATGTCTCTGAGATCGTAGAACGCGTCGTTTCTTTGCGATCCACACACACCACACGCACGCAATAGCTGCATCGCTGCGTGATGCTTATCGGTTGATCACAGTCGGTCAGGAATCAGACAAACACTTCGTACGGGTTGGCAGTCAACGCGATGTAGGACTCGATCTGTTTGGCAGTCAACGACGGGTTGGCAGCTTTAAGCAGCGCAGCCACGCCGGTGACCAGTGGGGTTGCAAAGCTCGAAGCACTCAGTGATGCAAAGCTGCCCCCCAGTCCCGTGGTGTAGATGTTGGTCCCGGGCACGACGACGAAGTCCTTGGTTGCCGAGCCTGCACGGTTGGACCAGCTTGTTAGTGAACCTGATGCGTTGATCGCACCGACCGCGATGCCGTAACTCGTTGCATACTGTGCGGGATAGGCAGGTTCGTCTTCCCCATCGTTACCCGCTGCCATCACCACGACCACGCCGCGATCCTGAGCATATTTCAATGCACTTTGCAGGTATGGGTGACCACCGTTAAACGTCAGGCTCAGGTTGATCACGTCCGCGCCGTTGTCCACTGCGTAATAGATGCCCTCAAGCACGGAGTAGAAGTCGCCACCACCGTAACCATCGAGCACGCGGACAACCATAATTTCCGCGTCATAGGCCACACCCAGTGCACCGGTCCCGTTGTTCTCTGCTGCGACGATCCCCGCCACGTGTGTGCCGTGACCGTTGGTATCGGTGACGTCGTTATTGTCATTGACGAAGTTGTAGCCGTACACGTCATCGACATAGCCGTTGCCGTCATTGTCGATGCCGTCACCTGCAATTTCGCCTGTGTTGATCCAGATATTGTCGTTGAGATCCGAATGGGTGATATCCACGCCCGTATCGATGATGGCCACGACAACACCTTCGCCGGTGACGCCTGCTGCCCATGCATCGGGGACGTTAAGTGTGTTGAGTGCGGATTGATTGCCACCCCCGTAATAGGGTTGGGCGGTCAATTCATCGACCCCCAAAGCGTTTGCAACCGCCGCGTTGGCGTCGACCAGACCATAGCCATATTGATTGTTGTACGACGAGGTGAAGTCCGAGGGGATGTCGTCATACACCGTCACGTTGGCATAGTACGACTCAGCGTTCGCCCCCGTCACGTCATGGTCGTTTGCAAAGACCACGTAGCCGGAATAGCCCTGATAGAACTGCCCGACGGGGATGACGTAATGCGTCCAGCCATCGGCGGTGGTGTAGGTTGCATAGTCTTCGATGCCGTAGGATTGACTGCCGAAGATCTGGAAGAAGCGAGCTTCGTCTGCGGTTTCCAGAGACAGGTCGTTGTTGTCAAAACCAACGCCAGCGACTTCACCTTCGACCTTTCCGAAGAAATCAAACTCAAGCACGGTGTACTGATTGATGTTGTGTGGCAGGGCGACCTTCTGCCATGTATTGCCCAGCAGGTGCAACGTCGAGCCGTCAAACTCCACGGTGGCGATGCCGTTGCCTTGCTGCCGTGAATCGTAGGCCGTGATATCCGCGGTGGCGAAGTCGATGGTGTCGACTGCTGCATCCACGGTGGGTGGGTCGGTGACCTGAACCGGGTTGGCATCGTAAATCGCGACGTTGGCAAAGTAGCTTTCACTGACCGGAATCGTCACGTCATTATCCATGCCGAATGTCAGATACGACATCAAGCCGGTGAAGTAACTGCCAACAGGGATCGCATAGTGCACCCAGCCGTCAACGCCATCTGCGTATTCGTAGTCATCGACAATGTATTGGCCCCAGCTCTGTGTGCCGAAGACCTGGAAGAAGGTTTCAAAGGAGATGTTGTCGTCGGTGTCAAAACCAATGCCGTGGACTTCACCTTCCGCTGCAGAACGGAAGTCGAACTCAAGCATGGTTGATTCGGTGATGTTGTAGCCGAATTCGATTTTCTTCCAACCATTGCCTGCAAGATAGAACGTTTGGCCGTTGTCCATGACCCAGCTCAGCGAACTGACATCCTGCATGGCACCGTCGTAGGCGGTGATGGTCACCGCATCAAAATCGATCGTCGTCAGGCCAGCTGCTGCAGCGGGGGCGTCGATCGCAACACCCGGTGTGCCTTCACTGCCACCGCCATCGGAGTTGGGATTCACATCGTAAAGTTGGACGTTGGCAAAGTAGCTGTTGCCGGTGGGCGTTGTCACGTCATGGTCCATACCAAAGACCATGTACTG
>JBICHS010000341.1:0-6429 GCA_043101135.1 Phycisphaeraceae bacterium JB051 | reverse complement strand
TTGCTGTCGAACAGTTGCTACCCGTTGCTGAGGAAGTGGGCGTGGACCTGTGTCTGGAAAATGTCTGGAACGGCATGTTCTATTCGCCGCTCGAGTTTGCCAGCTTCATTGATTCGTTTACCTCCAATCGCCTGGGCATCTACTTCGACGTTGGCAACTGTCTGGGTTACCACCAGCACCCGCCTTACTGGATCGAGCTGTTGGGCAAGCGCATCAAGCGCGTTCACATCAAGGACTTCACCGAGAACTTCGGTTTTGTCGGTGGCTACATGTTCTGCCCGTTGGGTGCAGGTCAGGTGCCCTGGGAAGAATCCATGAAAGCCCTCAAAGCCATTGGCTATGATCAGACCATTGTCGCGGAAATGCTTCCCTGGGACCCAGGCCAACTCCAGCGTACCAGCCAGGAGATGGATCGCATCTTCGCAATGGCGAAATAACACTGTAAAACAAGTATCAAATCAAAGATTCAAATATCAACCAGGAGTTAAGTGAAAATGGTTAAGGTTGGCGTATTGGGATTGGGCACCATGGGCAACACGCATCTGGATGCCTATGGCAAAATCGAGAACGCGCAGATCGTTGCTGTCTGCGATATCGATGAAGACGTCCTTTCAGGCAAGAATAAAACCGAAGGCAACATTGAAGGTCAGGCACAAGGTGGCTTTGATCTCAATGCCTCGGGACTCAAAAAATTCACTGATGGCATGGAAATGATTAACGATCCGGATATCGATGTGATTGATATCTGCCTGCCGACGCCTGAACACCTGCGCTATGCCATCGCTTCGTTGGAAGCAGGCAAGCACACCTTCATGGAAAAGCCGTTGGCAAGAACCAATGAAGACACACAGCAAATCGTCGATGCCGCCGCCAAGGCCAAGGGCATGAACATGTGTGCGCTGTGCATGCGGTTCTGGCCTCAATGGTCATGGCTTAAGGAACAGGTCGAAAAGCAGACCTATGGCAAAGTCCTGGGCGCTACCTTCCGACGTGTTGCTTCGCACCCCGGACGCGGCTTTTATCTTAGCGGTGATGAATCCGGCGGTGCTGCTTTGGACCTGCACATCCACGATACCGACTTCATCAAGTATCTCTTTGGCATGCCCAAAGCCGTCGTCAGCAATGGCTACTCCAAGCAAACCACCGCAATCGATCACCTGACCACACAGTACATTTACGATGACATCCCCATGGTCACCGCTGAAGGGGGGTGGGCGATGACCGATGGTTTTGGATTCAAAATGCAGTACACCGTCAACTTTGAAAAAGCCACCGCATCCTTTGACATCGGCTTGCCTCAGCCGTTGACGGTTGCAGAGGTCGGTAAAGACCCCGTTGCCATCGAATGTGAACCGGAAATGGGCTATTTCCATGAGCTCAAATATTTCATGTACTGCGTGGAATCTGGCGACAAACCGCATACCGCTTCCTTTGCGGATGCCGCCGAATCGGTTAAGATCGTTTTAGCTGAAGTCCAGAGTGTTCGCACGGGTCAACCTGTGACCTTGGGCTGAGGCATGCAGGGAGGCAATGATTTCTGCTATTGACCTGATCCAGGCGATAACCCGGTATCTCACGATGCCGGGTTTTTTCTTGGGGCAGCAAAGTCGTCAATCACATCAATTTCTCACGACAACCATGTCTCAATACTCTCTTGCCTCTTGCTTGTGACATTCAGTTCGGTACACTGTGTTGTGCCTATTTGCACGGCAGACTTTTTAGGATTGCAATCGACCATGTGTCAGCCAACCAACGGTGATCAGAACAACCAACCCGACGAACCTGGTGGGGCCTCTTCCGGAGCCTCGCAGGACGATGTCCCTGAGGGTAGTTGTTTGGGAGAGGATCGCCCTCAACCCTTCAATATCACTTTGACATCCCAGACCGCCGACATTGACCCGCCCATCTCAGGCTGGCTTGATGTGCAATTAGCCAAACTCGCTCAAGTCGCAGGCATCACCTCGCTGGAACTCTCCGTGGTTCTGGTGGACGATCAACAGATGTCTGATCTGCATGAACAATACATGGATATCACCGGCACGACCGACGTGCTGACCTTTGACCTCAGCGACGATCCCGATGATCCGAGCGTGATCGAAGGGGAATTGATTCTCTGCGTGGATGAAGCCTCTCGTCAGGCTGCCAGCCGTGAACATCAGACGCGGTTGGAGCTGTTGTTATATGGGCTTCATGGCTTGTTGCATTTGATGGGCTATGACGATCATGATGACGATGATTATGAACGCATGCATGCAAAAGAAGACGAAATATTGACGCAAGCGGGTTTTGATGCCTTGTTTGCCAGAGATGAAAAACAACTGTGACCCCTCGTGTTCCCGTCGCATGACGGCCACCTGTTCGGCATGAGCCTCGGATCAGCCGGAGTTTGGGTAAATGATTTGGAAACCTGCCGAGGATGAAGAGTAATTGACGGTGAGTGATCCTGCTATATGGATCGGATTGGTGGCCTGTCTGCTTGGCTGCTATTTCAGTGCCTGTAACATTGCGATCAAGATTTTCAGCCGCGCTCGTCTGACGGAGTTGCTGTCTGATCGCATGGACAATGCCAAGCTTGAACCTTTCTTCAAACGTTCCTCGCGCATCCCGCTGATGACTGGCACGTTTCGCACGGGGCTGAATTTCATCGTGCTCCTGGCGGTACTCAGCTATCTGGATCGCAATGTTGAATTGACGACGCTGCAGCAATACGCGGTTGCGTTTGTCATCAGCAGTATTCTGGTGAGTATTTTCACGGTTGCCATCGCCTTGAGTTGGGCGCGGTATCAACCTGAAGCCATCGTCGCATGGTCGATCCCGTTGTTGACGGTGTTGCTCGCGATCTTCACGCCGGTGGTTGCGTTCCTTCATTTGTTTGATCCTGTGGTGCGTCGTGTCTCAGGTGCCTCACTGGTTGATGACGCTGAGAGTGATGCCAGTGACGAAGTCATGTCCGTGGTCGAGGAACATGAATCCGTCGGCTCGGTGGACTCTGAACAAAAGGAAATGATCGAAGCGGTATTCGATCTCACTGACACCCTTGCAGGCGAGATCATGACCCCGCGTACCGACATCGAAGGCATTGAGTATGGCAAATCGCTGACCGAGATTCGCGATCTGATCCTCGAAGCTGGACACAGCCGCATCCCAGTCTATGGCGAAAACCTCGATGACATTCAGGGCGTGCTCTACGTCAAGGACTTGATCAAGCTCATTAATGATGAGCATCTTGGTGAGTTCGATCTGAAGAACTATCTGCGTGACGTCTTGATGATCCCTGAAAGCAAGTCCGTCCGAGACCTGCTTGCTGAGTTTAAAGCAACGAAGGTGCACATTGCCATCGTGCTCGAGGAGTATGGCGGGACAGCTGGTCTGGTGACCATCGAAGATATTCTTGAAGAACTTGTCGGCGATATTGAAGATGAGTACGAAGAAGACGAAGAAAAACCGACCGTGCGCAAGATTGCAGATGACCTTTTTGAAGTCGATGCGCGTGTGTACATTGACGATTTGAATGATGAGTTGGAAGTCGAACTGCCTGAAGACGAAGACTACGAAACCGTCGGCGGCTTTGTATTTTCCACGCTGGGGCATGTTCCTGAAGTCGGGGAAACCTTCTCGCATGGCAGCCTCGCGGTCACCGTCCTGGCAGCAGAGAAGACCAAGGTACTCAGCGTGCAGATTCAAATCCAAGAAACCGACGATGCCAACACCGTGAATAACGGACATCACAGCTAATCATTTTTTTTCCGTCACTCCCGCGCTGACGGGAGTTCAGTGATACATGCAAGCGTCTACTGAATGCCACTGGATTCCCGCCTTCGCGGGAATGACGAGATGTAAGTGATCTTGAGAATTGATCGTTTAAACCGCAATAGCTGCATCACTGCGTGATGCTGAAACGGCGCAGCTGTTATTCTCGTGATAAGCAAGTCTATTAAGCAAGTCGATCTGACTCACCCCATCATGCTATCCCCTGGATCGACTGTTTTTGCTTGCTCTTTGCTTTGATCAGGCATTAACTCAGCACGGGCCATCGGGTCATCCAGCTGATCCATCCAACTGTTGAGTAGCGATGCGAGTTTATTCTGCAAGGGCGCGACCTTGGGATGGTTGGCATAATTGCGCGTTTCCTGCGGGTCTTCAATCATGTCATAAAGCTCAGGTTTATCGCCAACATTGTGAATGAACTTATGTGTCGACGTCCGGATCATGCGATGAGCAAAGCCGCAACCGGATGAGCCATCATACGCTGCATACATCGTCTTGCGCGGTCGGTTGTTGGGTTGACCATGTGCCAGCGAGAGTAAACTTTTACCTGTGGAATCGGTGATCGGATCAGAGCCCGACTGTTCAAGCAGCGCAGCAGCAAGGTCCAGGTGATCCGTCATTTCCGTGATGCGTCTGGCAGACTTCTGTCCCGGTGTTTTCACCATCAACGGCACGCGGACCGATTCCTCATAGAGACACATCTTTTGAAACAGGCGATGCGAGCCAAGCATTTCCCCGTGATCCGAAGTGAAGACCAGCAGTGTGTCGTCATAGAGTCCTTTGTCCTTGAGTGCGCTGACGATCTGCCCGACATGGTGATCGAGCATACTGGTCATGCCCATATACATCGCCCAGACGTGCGCCCAATGCTCGATGGGGACATGCGAGCCGAGTTGGCCTGCAGTGTTTGCAAGCTGAAGCGCGGGCATGCCCTGATACCACTTGCCAACCGTGTCGGGCATGCCGATGTTGTCAGGGTGATACATGTGTGCCCATTTGCGTGGCGCCCACAGTGGCGGGTGAGGAAGCCAGAACATGCCATAGAGACACAGCGGTTTGGAGCCGTCATGCTCTTCGATGGCTTTGACCATTTTCTGTGTGATGATCGAATCATAAAACAGGTCTTCGCGCAACGGCCACACGGCGGTGCGGGCGCTGGTGCCTGAAGTGACACGCGATTGTCCGTCGGCATGTTCAAGCACTGGATCACGGAAGACCGTCATGTCCGGGAGCATCAGCCCACGCTTGTGTAATGCACGGTGATGCGATCCAACGGAAGTCGGGCCCAGGAATGTGACGTCAGGACAATTGGCATCAAAACCACCAGTGGTTCGCACGTGTTGAATGCCTGCATGGTAAACGTCATAGCCCTGAGCTGCGATACGGTTGGGAATCAGATCCAGCCCTGCATTGACCGTGCCATGCTCGCGTTCTTCGGGGAACCATCCGTTGATGATCGCGCCATGTTGCCTGGGATACAGTCCGGTCATCAAGCTGCTTCGAGCAGGGACGCATAACGGGCAGACTGTGTAGTGATGTTCAAAGACCGTGCTCTGGTCAGCCAGCGCATCAAGGTGCGGGGTGTCGCATTGCTGATCACCGTAAGCCTGCAGAAGGTCAAAACGCAGTTGGTCTGCCATGAGGAAAATGATGTTGGACATGCTAAAAGGCTAACGTTGGTGTATCTTTGTTTCAATGCCCATGGATGATGATGCGATGATTAAACAATTTTGTGAGCCGGCTGCTGACGGCGTGTTGTTGCACATCAAGGTGGTCCCGGGGGCCAGTCGGAGCAAAATTGCTGGTGTTTTAGGGGATCGCTTGAAGGTTCTCATTGCAGCACCGCCTGAGGATGGCAAAGCCAACAAGGCGATCTGCCAATTGTTCGGGAAAATTTTTTCTATCCCCAAACGCGATGTTGCCGTGGTCAAGGGTACAACCAACCCGATAAAAACCGTACAATTATCTGGCCTTGAAGTTTGTAAGGCAGTTGATGTTTTACAGATGTTACTCAAGTGAGATGCCATTTAATGCCCACTGGTTTGGTTCATGATCCTGTCTTTGAACGTCACGCAACCGGGCCCAATCACCCCGAGCGTATTGAACGTATACAAGCCATCGACACGATGCTCCGTGAGACGGGGCTCATCGAGCAGTTGGTGACGATCCCGCATAAAGCCGTCAGTGACGATTGGCTTGAGCTGGTACACGACAAAAATTATCTGCACCGGATTCATGCTGCCTGCAGTTTTGGGGTGCCGTATGTGGATGTGCCTGATTCGCGCGTCTGTCGTGCGTCGGAGCTGGTTGCCAAGCATGCGGTCGGCGGATGTCTCCAAGCAGCTCGCATGGTGATGAGCGGTGAGTTGGGCAATGCGTTTTGTGCCGTGCGCCCGCCGGGGCATCATGCTGAGCGTGATCGGTCGCTTGGATTTTGTCTTTACAACAACGTTGCGATCACCGCGGAGTATCTCATTCGTGAGTTCGGATTATCGCGCATTGCCATCATGGATTTTGATGTGCATCACGGCAACGGTACGCAGCATATTTTTGAAGACCGCAGTGATGTGCTTTTTGTCAGCACGCATGAAGACCCCAATCGCCAATTCCCGGGCACGGGTTTTTCTGACGAAGTCGGTCACGGTGATGGGCAGGGGTATA
>JBICHS010000340.1:0-3207 GCA_043101135.1 Phycisphaeraceae bacterium JB051 | reverse complement strand
AATCCGAGCCATCCAGATTGACCGTGTACATATGTGTTTTCCATCGATCACATATTTCAGGATTGGAACAGGTTCTAAATAGAAACAGAAGTTTGCTTGAATCGCAATTGAAGATGGCATGATTAAGCCACCAATACAAATCATCGAGTTCATAAGGCATTGGATGCTTGGCAATGATCTGTCGAAAACTGATCAGCAAATGCGACTTGCCGGTTTTCATATTGATTAGATGCAAACCATCATTATCTAAATCCGGATGCATTTGCGTACTGAGTGTCGCATCGGCATATGAATACCCACGACGAGGTATTCTTGAGAAATTCAACGAAACGCCCCACTTCCCGTCAGGCGAAATCGTATAGATAGGTCGATCGTAACAACCAATCATACCACGTTCGACATGATGAATGCGCGATACAAGATGATTCGTATTCAAATCAAAGTCGTTATAAACAAAGGCATCTTCAAGGTGTTTTAGCCACAATGTCATGGCGCCTTGCTGATGACACCATGCACGTGTCTGAGCAACTGGTACAAACGACATATCAGCATTGAAGTCTACATATCCAACGGTAGCGGTTTCACCGGCAATCGGCAGCCTCTCACATTGCTCAACGGATAAGCATAAATGCTTACTGTTATCGTGATTCCAGGCACATCGATCGTAATAGCCGAAAAAGTGATGCCCAGTATCCGGTGTCAGACGTTGCCAGTTTAATTGATCGTGAATATGCATTGCTATTAACTAATTCTTGTACAAATAGATTGGTACTTTATTCGCAGGACTCGCCTTTAATTGCTTGTTCCTGAATTACAAGCACATCGTCCTGTTCACAGACTTCAAAGAAGTGAGGCCGTTCATCAGGCGCTTTGTTTGGAACATGGATGGCCAATTGCAGCTTATCTTCAAACGTTCGGAACAACATGCCATGACCGCCGTCTTCCAGCCAGACTGGTTTTTCAACATGTTCCCATGGACCGGTGATGTCACCACTCATACTTTTAGCCAGGCCCATGGCATAGCCTTTTTGGCCACAGCTGGACCATAACATTAGAAGCGTGCCGGACTGTGTCCGATGGATAAATGGCCCATCGGTCACGTAAACCGGGAATCGATCCGGCTCTGGACCATTTGCAGAATGTCTCGTCCATGGTGCTTCAGAGGCGCTGAACAAATACACGGGGCGGCCGATGCGTTGATCCAATTCTTCGGACAAACGTTGAGCATACATGCCACCGTCAAAGCACTGCTTCCACTCATGACAATAAATCACCCATGGCTGGTTCTGCGGATCAATAAACAACGTGGCATCAAGGCAGGCCCAATGTTCAGGTGTCAAAGGTTGGCCATGCAAGTGATATGGGCCAGCTGGTGATGACGCTTTGAAACATCGGCTGTGTCGTATGCCATCGAGCGTTTTGAGTGTAGCAAACATATAAAAGCTGCCATCCACTTCATAAACTTCCGGCGCCCAGAAATCGAGGTACGCCATATCAGGCTCTGGACGCCACGCGGGGAACGGCCCATCCCAATGCTTCAGATCCGAGCTGGTATAGCAATCAAATCCCTTCGGGCCGAACTGGCGATTGATATGCGTTGTACCAAAAAGGTAATACTTTTTCTCGCTAGCCATCGGCAAAACAAATGGGTCACGTATACGAATCTCGCTGAGTGTTTTAGACATCAACCTATCTCCATCTCTTACCAATTGGCCAAACGTTGTGGCAGAGGATCGACGGTCCATGCCATACGATCACATAAACGTTCGAGCATTTGCATCTTGACAACCTGCGCTTTCGGATCATGCCAAAGATTAACCTGCTCTTTAGGATCGCTAGTTAGATCATAAAGTTCACCCGTATTCTGACCATGCGCTGCCACAAGTTTGTGCGTGCTATTACGTAGCATGGTCACATGTGCAGTGGGATTACGATGCGATACGAGTGTGTTGTGATACTCACAGTAAACGTCTTCTCGATGATCATGGTTTGGGTCAGCTAATACCGGCATAAGTGACTTGCCCTGCATCCCTGGATGTGGCTGCATACCAGCAATGTCTAAAAATGTCGGAGCAAGATCGGTAAGCTCTACAAGTTGATCCCGTCGACCGGCTGCGATTTGTCCTGGCATGTGTATCAACAACGGAACACGAACTGCTTCGTCATAACAGTACGGCCCCTTGAGATAAATGCCATGATCGCCAAGCATTTCACCATGGTCAGACATGAAGATGATTAACGTATTCTCCCATTGCCCTGTATCGCGAAGTGTTTGGAACAATCGACCAAGTTGAACGTCAATCAAATCAATCATGGCCCAATAAGCTGCACGCACCAGACGATGATCATCATCAGTCATTTCCGGGTATGGGTAACTACCTTTGGCATTGTAGGCATTCTGATGATCGATTTGCTGCCAAAGCGGACGGTCCTGCAACTGTTCTTTTTCAAAATGCGGCAAGGGAATCTCATCAAGCCGATCCAAATAGCGCTGCAGATATTCCGCAGGTGGATCGAATGGATGATGCGGGTCAAACAGATTAAGACTGAAGAACCAGGGCTGCGTTCGGAAGGAACGACGCCAAATAAACTCAGAAGCTTTTTCGACGCACCACGTCGTCTGGTGATCTTCTTCGGGCATTCCCGCTTGTACATAACGTGATTGTGAAATAGCAGGTGTTTGATAGGTTTTTCCACGTTGTTTAAGCCAATTGCTATACGCGTTGGCAGGCCACATCGGCCGATGATCATGCGACCAGTTAAACTCGGCATAGCCATCATCAATACGTGGCTCACCTTCCATGGGACAAATGGGTGGTTCACATGCAGAGATATGCAACTTGCCAGCCAACCCGCCATGGTAGCCTGAATCAGCAAGCATTTTTGTCACAAGGATTTCATCTGCCGGAATCGATTGCCCATTCTGACGACAACGCGTGGTGCGTGGATATCGCCCGGAAAGAAAACTGCTACGGCTAGGCGTACAGATTGGGCTTTGGCAGAAGGCAAAATCAAACTGGGCGCTATCAGCGGCCAAAGCATCAAGATTGGGTGTATGCACCCATGGGTTACCGTAGCATCCCAACGTATCCCATCGCTGTTGATCGGTACAAATCCAAAGGATATTGGGACGTTTTTTTTCACTGTTAAATTGCATGTTTTTAAATCAATCCAAACGTGAGTGCTGACAAAGAAACATCTCTCTGA
>JBICHS010000339.1:0-6214 GCA_043101135.1 Phycisphaeraceae bacterium JB051 | reverse complement strand
GATGCCGGAGACGGGCCGAGAATCGGGGTATCAGGGATGATCTGTTGTGCTTGTTTGTAGGCGATATCCCCCATCTGCCCCACTGCTTGCAGAACACCGCCGGGCAGCCGATGTTCGATGCCGTCTGCAGACATGAATGCCAGTGGTTCGTTCCAGATTTCAAACATGCTGGTTCGGTTTTTGAGTTGGTTGAAATGATGATTAACAAAGATGCGCCATTGCTCCCAATCCTGTGGCGGATACATGAAAGCGCGCCACGCCCAGCTTGGCCGATCCTTTGCCGCCCACGCCGGTGCCGCCTGAATACTTTCGACCCATTGGATGCCTGCATC
This sequence comes from Phycisphaeraceae bacterium JB051, assembly GCA_043101135.1. Classification (GTDB taxonomy): domain Bacteria; phylum Planctomycetota; class Phycisphaerae; order Phycisphaerales; family Phycisphaeraceae; genus UBA7800. The sequence continues at coordinate 5,882 of JBICHS010000339.1, read as the reverse complement.
TTCCAATTGCTTGATGCGTTTGAAATGCGCCTGATATGGGCCTTGCGAAAAATGCTCGCCGGGCTTGGCATGAAAGCGTGCCCAATTGATATTCAAACGAACCCATTGCAAGCCGGTGCGTTTGAGAATCTCAAGTTCCGTCTGAAAATCCTTGCCGTTGGGGGCATAGTCCTGCAAATGCGTACAGACGCCAAAGCGCTCGCGATCAACATCCTTTGCAAGAGCAGGGATTGGGGACATGACAATCCAATCCCGCTGAGCGATGGCTTTATCGTGTTGCTTGAGCACCAACCGATACCCGCCATGTGGTAATGTTGGGACCTTCACCTCAACTGACTGCTTGGCATTGGACAACACAATCGGATCAAGCGACACATCCACGGCTTTGCCATCTTGGGTTTGAACCTCACAGGTGATGGGCGATTTATCCAGCCCACCTTCTTTGGCTTGCAGCGTAAACACCAACGGCTCGGTATCCAGGAAACAACCCGCAACGGAGTGCGGCTGAACTTCAATCGATTGAGCACTGGCCACAAGGGGGAACATGCAGACGAAGGTATAGATCAGGCTTGAAAACAAGCACTTTGAACATCTCATGACGAATTCCTTAAGACAATTACAAACAGATTTTTGTAGGGTGGGTGGAGCGAAGCGATACCCACCAATCGCTAATCCCTGGTCATTCAATGGTGGGTCTCGCTTCGCACCACCCACCCTACAGCTAAAGGTATTACCAAAGAAAAAAACCTTTGAACACCAAGATTCACCAGGGCGTATCAGTGGTGTCTGCTGGATCATCATCAAGCCACTGAGCCCCGATACGTTTTTTGAATCGATCCCATGGGTAATACGGCGTGCCGCTGATGGTGCTTTTGAGTTCATCATCACGGTGATAAAAGCCCGAAGCATCGACACGGATAACATTGACACCATCTTTATGCCAAAGATTTTCAGGTGGTGTTGAGCCATAGGCCCAATAACGATCTGCAAAAAGTGGCGAGTTGGAAGCAAGCAACATGCGCGAACGAATGATCCCGCGAGCCGGCGTGGCAGTGTCATACCAGACACCTGAGCCGTTGACATTAATTTTGTCTTCGCGCGAGAATATGTGATAACTCAGCGACCGCCCACCTTTGGAATCAGAGAAGCCAATCGCCTGCTTGACGGTGGTATTGGTGACGGTGTAGATATCCGTGTTATCGTGAGCAGGACAGTGAAAAACGTTGCTGGAAAGCTTGAGCGTTTGGTTGGCTGCCATGTGGGTTGCCATATTGCCCAGCGTGTTATAGCCATAGGTTCGGTAATGCGGGAAGTATTCGTTGAAGGTATCAACGTAGACATTAAACCCCACACCGACCTGCCGCATACTCGATAAACAGGAAATTCGCTGCGCGGATTGCCTTGCTTTTTGTAACGCTGGCAGGAGAATGGCAATGAGCAATGAGATGATGGAAATCACCACCAACAGTTCAATTAATGTAAAAGCCTTGCGATGGGCCATGACAGTTCCTTTCAAATGTTACGATTCAGACGCCAACGGCGCGGTGCTCTCGCGAATAATTAATTGCGGCTCAATCACGCGGCGCTGAACAGATTTTGAATCTTGAGATGATGTAGATGAATCGCCCTGAAGGTTGAGACGACTGAAGACCAAGTCCACCAACGCGCCAATGTACTGATTTAAATCAAAGCTGAAGGTGGTAATGGTCGGGATACTGATTTGACTGATCGCTTGATTGTCCATGCCGATCAACGAAACGTCATTGGGGACGGATAAACCCATTTGATGCAGTGCCCGGATCATCTGAGCCGCGATCCAGTCATTGTGACAGAACCACGCAGTTGGCATCTTGTCCTGCCTTTTGAGATTAGCAAGCAGTTCAATCAACTCATCAACACGTGACTCGTTAAATCGCAGTTGGCATTGTGATTCATCAATTAACCATTCATCGATAAACGCACGCTTCTGCAAATTCAAAGCATCACGATAAGCCGTGTAGCGATTGCGAACGCCAGGCAATTGCCTTTCCATCGGCAGCGCCCCGATGTAACCAATATCACGATGCCCCAATTCATAAAGATGCTGCATTGCCAGGAGTCCGCCCTGATACACATCATCCATGCAGTGATCGATTGGCAGATTATCCACCGCACCAAATGCCACGACATTGGGAAGTTGAGCCAACTGGTCAGCCAGCTCAAGGTATTGGTTGGTGTAACCGAGATTGCCGATGATGGTGGCTTCAACACGCTGTTCAGAGAGCTGGTTCAAGGCTTCACGAATCTGCTCCAGATCACCATTGGTGAAGATCGTTTGAAGCATATAGCCATGGGGCCTGACCGCCTGACTAAGCCCATCGAGAATGCTGGCAATGCGCGAGTTGCGCGGGCTGGATCGCAGGCAGATGCCGATGGTGTGGGTACGGCCTTTGGAAAGCACACGTGCGGATTGTGACGGGCGGTAGCCGATTTTCTGAGCATACTCCCGAATGCGTTGGGCGGTCTTCTCACCTACGCCTTTCCGGTTATTCAAAGCATTACTAACCGTAACCGATGAAACTCCTAAATCTTTTCCTATTTTGTATATAGACGTCATTAATTTACTCTTTTCAACAACTTAACCGGTTAAGTTTATGCCGCCCAAACAAGCAAGTCAAGCATCCATCTCGCAAAATGATGATCATTGCAATACGATCGACCAACCTATGACCAGACTGCCGTACTTCAAGTCAGGCAAACCGCCCATGCCGGGAATGGCGATAAACATCAGCTAATAGGCGATCGCTCTAAATCGCTGAAATAGAACTGTGTCTCGCAACCCAAAACAATTCGCACCAACTCCCCCCTCTGCATAAATGAACAACGGCTGACAGGAAAAATCAGCCGTTGTCAAAGAGCATATGAACGGACTCAGACCGTCGACAAACATGTTGCGCCTTAGAAACCAGTTACCATCGCATCAAGGACTAACAACCTCCAATAAGGCAACACCATAAGCCGGCAAAGTCACACGATTGGCAGTCAACTGCCCAGCAGACATCTCGATCAACTTCAGATTCTGAATCTGCGTCTGTTGATTTTGAATCGTAAACGACATTGTTTCACGCCCCATATTCATGAGGAACAGAATCGTCTTACCCCCCACATCACAAGCCTGCCAATGAATGACAGGCAGTTGCTTGTCGCTTTCTTCCACAACCTCAATAGCCCGATCAATCCCGGCTTGTAGCAGGACAGAACCAGCCTTTGCGCCATAGCTATCCGCATCAGTAATCGGCCAATGAATCACATCATCAAACAACAAATTAAATCCGCCTGCATAACGAGCAGAACGTGTGAGGCATTCGTCACCAACCAGCAATAGCTTGACGCCCTTTTTCTGCAACACCAACAAAGCTTGACGATCATGTGGCTTGATATATCGAACATTGGGTATGACGAGTAAACGCAAGCCTTCAAGCCCCTGCTGCTTCTGAATCATCTGCGGAGTGATAAAGCCCACTGATTGCCCGGAAAAAAAGAAACCTTCATAGACGTCCTTCATGACATCCGTATAGCTTTGACCATCATGGATCGCAGAATCCAAAGAGTACAACAAACGAATCGGTCGCGACGCATTTTGAAATGCCAGAATTTCAGGCATCCGTTCTGTGAGAATGCCCGATGTATTGAAGAACTCAAACATGCTTCGTGGCTGCGTCAGAAATTGCCCAAAGGCGTAACGAAATGGCTTACCTGCATACTCCGTTCGCAAACGCACGTTAGTCCACATGTCCCACATCAGTGCCCCGTTTAATCCGTGCATGGCGCCAAGCCAAAGCGTGCCTGCGGTGTAGTCCCGGGGAATGTCCGTTCGTGTGAAACGAACTGTCTGGATGTTATGAATCTCCGTATCGAACACAGGCTTATCCGGCGCAAAACTCTTGAGTAATTCGTAACTCATGCAATATGACACCCAGTGATTCAAACCATAACGCCCATTGGGCTCAGGCAGCACGCGGGTATCACATGAATTGATATCCATGATGTCACTAAGCTGCTGGCGATCATGACCTGTGTTGTAATCAAAGCGATTGCCCCAGATGTGTTCGTTTGAGAATTTACTCATGAATCGCCACTGAACATCTGGTGCCTGCGATTGAATGATGCGCATGGTCATGCGGTAAAAGTCCGCAAAACGTTTGTTGTTAAAGATGCACCAATCGTAATACACTGCCGGCTGTGTGAGCATGGCAGAGAGTGTCGGTTTCATACCAACCTGATCGAATGCTGTGTAGCTCGTTTGCCAAACGCCGTTGAGTTTCTCAATCTGTTGATAGGTTTGTTTGAGAAATGCTTGAAACTTGGGAATGGTGTAGGAGCTGATGCTGCTGAAAGTCGGCTCATTGAGGATCTCAATTGCAACGATATTTTGAAGGTCTTGCTTGCTGTAAGTCTCAACCAGAAACCCAATGGTATGTCGAACATATTGCTCCCAAAACGCGTTGAAGTATGGATGATCCGGGTCCGCCCAGAAGGTATGGTTGCCAGGAATCATCATTTCGGGATGCTTCTGTTTGGCCCAGTTGGGTAAAAGTGTATTGAGCTGAACCACCTGACTAATGCCTTGGGGTCGCATGGCTTTTTGGTATTTACGAAATTGGTTCGCAGCATACGCATTGGGGGCATCAGGATAAGAATCTTCCGTTGGATACATATGCATGGGATAACCAGCAAACGGTGCTGCACTATTCATACCCAACAACTCGTTGATTTGAACCTGCTCTTTGGGGAATCGACTTAATGCCCATCCCCCAGACAAGAAAAGTGACTCACCAGCAGCATTGGCAAAACCGCCCTGCTTGATGATCACAGGATCGGGTTGAGGTAGCTTGATCAATCGGCTTGAACCTTCGTCCAAAGTACGGATCGCATCATGGGCCAACGCCATGAGTTGCCTGGCCTGATACAATGCCTGGGGGAAATGGCCGTTATCCAGATCACCCTGAATATAAGGGATAAACTGCTGCAAAACGCCCAACGTCACCCGCGCGGCATGCGGCTTATACGCACTGTCTTCGAGCGCCTTGAGTTTATCTGCCAACACAGCCTCCAAAGGTTTAATTTGGCTGAGCAATGTAAGCGTCTGCTGTTTGATTTTTGAAGCATCAAACCGCGTGAAAGTCCATTGACGTTTTGCCCACAGCTTTTGCGTGGATGGATCAATCACCATCACAGTCAACTGATTTTCCCCGACCGACAGCGTCGATGCATTGAATTGAAAATCAAGCAGATTCTCCCCCATCTTCACAGGCACGATCAAATTATCTTGCCCCAATGATTGATTAGCATTGGCAAGTTCAATGCGGACTTCGACATGTTGCACATCACCACCGGTACGTGGTAAAAGCACTGTGCCAAGGATGGTCTGATCAGCATAGAACTCACGCTCAGTGGTTCGTAGCACAACATCAACACCAAAGCCTTGATCAGATGGATCAAAAATGATGGTGCCATACTTCGATGGATTTTTATCTTTCGAGATCGCATCATGCCAACCTGTCGTTTGCCTGCCTTGTTGATCAAGATTATTAATCAGCAAACTCAAGCCCATGCTTTGAGATTGGGTTGGGTCAAAGACTGACAATGTCGCGAAGGGAATTTGTACTTGATAGGTTGCCTGCCCATTATTTCGTGAAAGTTCCCATTCCACCGTTTGAGAAGGAAACACCGTTTCAGGCGGAATGTGAAAAGGATGGACTTCATAGCCGAATTGCGTTTTCGCCAAGCCGATTTCGTAGTCGTTATTATCGCGCCCAGCAGTCCGATCCAAACCACTATCCAAGGCGATTTGCAGACTGTCGGCCTGCCAGATCATGTCCTGAGTAAACGGCTGAACGTGC
>JBICHS010000338.1:0-2720 GCA_043101135.1 Phycisphaeraceae bacterium JB051 | reverse complement strand
GCGCGAAGCAATGAGGTCATCACCGGCGGGAACACCTTGGGGAACTTACGCAATGCTGTGGAGAATTGCCCACCGGACTGCACCGTTTGCGTAATGTCTTCAAGCACAGCACGAAAGTGCGGGTCCATCGTCTGATCCGTGCAGCATTGCAAAGCATCGGTCAACGGGACACCGGTTTCAATCATGACTGCCATTTGATGAGCAAAGAAAATGACCTGCTTACGCTGACATCGCTTGGCATGAGCCTTGAGCGTACTGGCGCGCATCTCAGGGGTGTCTTCAGCCACGGGTGAAATTTTGACAATGAACTTGCCTTCACCGCGAAGCTGATGCGAGGCTTCTTCCATGTTGGCAGCATTGACCATACCGGTGGCCAATTCGCCTTGAGCGTCACGAGCCTGATAGAGAAAACGTGCCATGAGGTTACTCCATCCGAGTCAAGATGACTCGGCTATATCGCCCGGCCATCTTGGCCGGGAAGTTCAACAATTTAATGCATGGCCGCGGCATGGAAGAGTTCTTCCACGGTGGTCACGCCTGCTTTGACTTTGTCCAAACCGTCATCAGCCAATGTGCGATAGCCACTGGCCTTGGCGATCTTCTTGAGTTCCTGTAAACCGGCCCCCTTGGCGATGGCTTCCATGGCATCATCGTCCGGGACGTAGAGTTCGAAAATACCAACGCGACCGCTATACCCGGTGTTACGACAGGCCTTGCAGCCCGCGCCCTGGTAAATGGTGTCAATCTGGTAATCCTCGCCAGCAATGAGCTTGATGGTGCGCATCGTGTGCTCATCAATGTTCATCGGTTCCTTACAGCGTGGGCAGATTTTACGCAGCAGACGCTGAGCCAGAACACCACGAATCGCAGCAGCAACCAGGTACGGCTCAACACCGATGTTAAACAGCCGCGTCACCGCACTGGGTGCGTCATTGGTATGCAATGTCGAGAGCACCACGTGACCGGTGAGAGCAGCCTGCACTGCAATCTTGGCAGTTTCCGGATCACGAATTTCACCCACCATCACCACGTCCGGGTCCTGACGCAAAAGCGCACGCAATGCAGAGGCAAAGGTGAAACCTGCTTTGTCATTGGTCTGGAACTGGTTAATGCCGGGGATGGAGTTTTCGACCGGATCTTCCACGGTGGAAATATTGACCGTCGGATCATTGAGCTCGTTGAGTGATCCGTAGAGTGTGGTGGATTTACCACTACCCGTCGGCCCGGTGACGAGAATAATGCCGTTGGGCCGATGCAGTGTTTCCTTCCAACTCTTAAGCAGGTCGTGACTCATGCCACATTTTTCGATCGAAGCAACCTTGTTACGGTTGTCGACGATACGCATGACGACCTTCTCACCGAACTTGCCGGGCATGGTTGAAACACGCAGATCAATCGGATGCTTATTGAGCATCACGGTGATGCCACCGTCCTGGGGGATTCGCCGTTCGGAAATATCCATGCCTGCCATGATCTTGATACGACTGACCACTGCCGGGAGCATGTTAAAGGGCGGCTTCATTTTCTCGAACAACTTGCCGTCGATGCGAATTCGCACGCGGAAGGTTTTGTCATCCGGCTCAATGTGAATATCTGAAGCGCGTTCTTCGACCGCTGAGAAAATGATGTAGTTCACCAACTTGATAATCGGTGAATCGTCAGCTGCCGCTTCCAGGGAGTGCATGTCGACCATCTGGGTGTCGACGATCTCCATGGCACTGTTTTCATTGTCATCAACAATGTCATCAATGACGAAAATATTGGTATTGGGCAGATGCGCCTCAAGCGTCATCTGAATGTCTTTGAGCGTGGCAGCAACGATCTGAACCGGGCAATCACAAATGCGCCCGATCTCTTCGATCAGGAACACGTTGGTCGGTTCATTGATGGCGACCGTGAGTTTGCCCTGGACATAAAACAGTGGCAGAACAAGGTGTTTTTCGAGGAACTCGCGCGGGAGCATCTCGATGACTTTCGGGTCGGTCACCTTCGGGCTGATGCGCGCAAAGGGCACATCGTAAGCCTCTGCCAACGTTTCGCAGACCTGTTCCTCGGTCACGAGATCAAGCTCGATGAGAATTTCACCCAGGAGTTTTTTGTGACCGCGATTGCGCTGATAGTCCAGCGCCTGAGCGATCTGCTCCTGCGTGATCAACCCCTTATCGAGCAGCAGGTCACCGATGCGCACAGGTTTGCCGACCTGTGGCCTGGACTCGGTGGTGCTTTCGGGTTGGTCGGTTTTAGAAAACATTCCTGGTCAATCCCCCCCACTTGGGTTTACATCAAACTGGCCATCGCGCCGCGGACATTGTCGTGTGCAGGCAATTGGCTATTGAGTCGCGTCATGTTCAACACGGTCTTGATCTGGTCAGGCAGACTTACCAATCGCACCTGTCCAAGACGTTCAGCAGCAAGCTCGTTTAACCAGAGCAGACTTTCAAGGCCCTGTGAATCCACGTATTCAAGCTCAGTGCAGTCGACGATAAAGTCTGCCACCTTGTTTTCATCAAGATGAGTCAGAACACCACGACGGAAGTTGTCCACATGATCCGAGGTGAATTCACCTTTGAGCATCATCAGACACGCCTGGTCAATTTCGTCGAAAAAACATTTCATCCATCCGTCCTTTATTCTTCTTCCTCAGTCGTCACACCTTCCTCAAACGCGGCCTGGTGCTTCTTAACCATGGCAAAGAACGGACCGAAATCAAGACCGGTGAA
>JBICHS010000337.1:0-5452 GCA_043101135.1 Phycisphaeraceae bacterium JB051 | reverse complement strand
GGGCACGCCTAAATTCCTGAATGTCGAAACAACCAGCCAGAACCAGTCTGTTTTCATCCAGCTCCATAATGAATGCTGGGACATCCATGCGCGAGTCAGGGCAGGTGAATCTGACAAAGCCCAACGCGTAATGCCAGTTTCCATGATCAACAGGCAGTTTGCAGAAAAGCTTGAGTTTGTCATCTGGGTTATTCGCAGAGATGCATTGCCATCGGCCGTCCATCTTGATGGTCAGCAGATGGGTTTTGCATCCCCATTTACCCGGGAGCAATCGTTTGAAGCGGCGTCCCATAGCCGGTGTCACCTGCCGCTGCTTGGCTTGTCGGAGAGCGGCCTGGCAACGCTCGGACATCCGTGGCATGGTGTCCTGAGCTTGTTCAATGCGATCAGCGACGTTCTGGATTGCTTCTTGAATCTGCTTCTCAAACGGCAACGGCTCAGGATGATGCGCCCAATCCGTGGGCTTGATTTTCAGTTTGGTCTGGGCATCCTCCCGGGCAGCATCAATCGACAGTAGCCAGGTGCGACTGGTGGGAATGTACTGCCCCTCATGCATGATCAGGTGATACGAATAGGCACCGCCATCCGGCGCAGGACAGACTGCAACAGCATGGAGGTACTTGAGTCGGCGACGTGATTTGGCAAGCCAGTAGGGCATCCCCATGTTCTCCCCGGTGAGAAGGGGTGTTACCAAGTGATAATTCAACCAATTGATAACCCAATAAAGTGATAACTCAACCGCAGTGTGATCTGCAGTTGGGTATCAGTTTGTATTTGAAATTGCACCTGTCACGCGGTGTTCAAGACGTAAAACAACCTTCCCGCCTGTTGCCGACACATCTGTCACATTAACAAAGTTGTCACTTGGTTAATGCGATATGGGCGTGCAATGAGCGATCATCCGCGATCAATGGGCGAGGTCCCAAAGACTCTTCAGATAAAACGTTGTCTACAGGAATTCACTAACTTTTTAGAGTCAGTGTGAACTGTTTCCAGGGTTGACTTCAGCGCCGGCACGCTGGACCTGCCGCGCCTGCCAACCTTTGTCACCTTCGATCAGTTCATACTCCACATCTTCGCCATCTTTGAGCGAGCGGAAACCGTCGCCATCGATATGACTGTAATGTACAAAGACGTCCTGTTCCTGAGGACCGACGATAAATCCATATCCCTTTTTGGGATCAAACCACTTAACCTTGCCAGTAGTCGTTGGCACAGGCACCTCCAATCATCGACAGCAACAGATCAAAACCGACTGCCGATAAACCATGGGAGATATTCAGTTGGCGTAAACCAAAAAAAATGGCCCCTGGAATGCTTGTTGACGTTTGGCCCCAAGACGTAATGGAAACATGCATGCGTGCTTAGATAGGAATCTGACGCTGTGTGCTCAGAATGAACACTCCGTCCAGATAGTCACACAATGGTTCACATCATGGTCGTCGAACACGTTGCCGACAAACACTCCTACTCTCATCCCAACTGATTTTACCCTGTCATCTGCTGGCCCATTCCAACAGACAACACATACTTATCCCCACTGATTGACTTGGCCGAAGCGACATCAATCAGCAAACAACGCCGTTGGGCAAATCGGTTTGGTAGGACTGACTCAACACAGGCGGATGAGCCAGCCTAACAACCGTTATTTTTGAAACCTTGTCATTGACCATTCAACCCCAATACCCCTGGGGTATTTTGATATGGTTGAACAACGCTTCACGAAGGGGTGTCACGTGGATGTCGTTGTGAAATGGACATCCATGTGAGCTTTGATTGCCTTTGGATCATTGCCAGCCGTTGTGAAAGCGGGCAATGAATCCTCAGGCCCCCATTTGCCTTGCTAATATTGTACCTGTTTCTTCCAGAATACAAAAGATAATTTTAAGATCAGGTTAGGTTAAATACCCTATCCTTATTCAGACTTGCCGTCTTTCTTGCCTTTGCCACCCTTGTCGTCGTCGGCAGGGGCTTCCTGTGTGGCCTTGATGGACAGCTTCACGCGGCCTTGATCATCGATGTTGATGACCTTGACCTTGACATCCTGACCCATCTTGACGATGTCGTTGACTTGCTTGACATAGCCGTGAGACAGTTCAGAGATATGGCAGAGACCTTCGGTACCCGGTGCCAATTCGATGAATGCACCAAAGTCCTTGATCGAGACAACCTTGCCGTTGTAGATGGTGCCGACCTTAAGTTCTGCACAGAGTTTTTCGACTTCTTCCAGACCGGCTTGAGCCTTGTCCAGACCCACAGCGGAGACGTAAACCGTGCCGTCTTCTTCGATGTCCAACGTGGCACCGGTAAGGGCTTCGATCGCGCGGATGGTCTTGCCACCAGGGCCGATGAGCTTGCCGATCTTGTCGGGGTGGATGTGGGTCTTGAGCATGCGCGGCGCGTTGGGATTGAGTTCCTTGGGCTCGGGCACTTCGGCTTCGATCATTTCGATGATCTGGATACGGTTCTTCTTGGCAAGCTCGAAGGTCTTGCGGATTTGATCCATATTCAGGCCACGGATTTTAAGGTCCAACTGGATGGCGGTGATGCCTTCGCGGGTACCGGTGACTTTGAAGTCCATATCGCCGAAGTGGTCTTCTTCACCTTGGATGTCGGTGAGATAGATTTCTTCATCGCCATCGTTGTCTGCAGAGATCAAGCCGATGGAGATACCACCGACCGGGGCGATCAGCGGAACGCCGGCGTCGAGCAGGGCAAGACAGCCACCGCAGGCCGAAGCCATGGAGCTTGAACCGTTGGACTCAAGGATGTCACTGACCAGACGGATGGTGTAGGGGAAGTCATCCGGAGCAGGCAGCACGGGGACGAGTGCCTTTTCCGCCAACTTGCCGTGACCGATTTCGCGGCGACCAGGGCCGGTGATACGCTTGGCTTCACCAACCGAGAAGGGCGGGAAGTTGTAATGCAGGTAGAACTTTTCGCTGTACTCGTCAGCAAGACCGTCGACGATCTGTTCGTCCTTGGAAGTACCGAGCACGGCGGTGACCATGGCCTGAGTTTCACCACGCTGGAACACGGCAGAACCGTGGACCACGGGCAGCACACCGGTGTGACATTCGATGGCACGAAGTTGGTCAAAGCTACGACCATCAGTACGGGTGCCCGAGCGAATGATTTCACGGGTGATGACTTCTTCAAGGTCGTGGATGGCAACCTTGGCAAGCTTCACGTTTTCCTGCCAGGTCTTGTAAGCCTTGAAACCGGCAGTTTCATCGGGCTCGGGGAATTCGCTGGCAATGAAGTCGCTGATGGCGGTCTTCACAGCGTCGTAACGTTCAAGCTTCGTGCCTTCGGAAGTCTTGGCAGCCTTGAGCGGGCCAGCAAGCTTGTCGTTGACGGCCTTGGCGATTTCTTCGGTCGGGCCATGCGTTTCGCAGACCTTTTCCTTGCCGACTTTGCCGACGAGGTCTTCGATCATGTCAACGATCTTGAGGATCGCTTCGTTGCCAAATTCGATGGCTGAGGCGACGACATCTTCGGGCAGACAGTGTGCACCAACTTCGATCATGTTCAGGCCGTCCTTGTGGCCGGAGAGCACGAGGTCAAGGTCAGAATATTCCATCTGAGCTGCGGTGGGAAAGAGGACGAACTCTTCATCGACACGGCCGACACGCACGGTGGCGATGGGGCCCTGGAAGGGGACGGAGCTGATGGACAAAGCAGCCGAAGCAGCGATGCCAGCGATGACGTCCGGTTCGTTCTGACCGTCAGCAGCCATGACCCAGCACTGGATCTGAACTTCGTCAAAGAAGTGCTTGGGGAACAAGGGACGGATGGGGCGGTCGATGTTACGCATCGTCAGAACTTCCTTCTGATTCGGTGCGCCTTCACGCTTACGGAAACCGCCGGGGAACTTGCCAGCTGCGGAAAGTTTTTCACGGTAGTCGACGGTCAGCGGGAAGAAGTCGATGCCTTCACGGGGTGCTGCGCGGACGGTGGTGCCCAGTACGACGGTGTCGCCGTAGCGAACCATGACCGAGCCGTCAGCCTGTTTGGCCAGTTGCCCGGTTTCGATGCTAAGTGTACGTCCTGCCAGTTCCAGTGAAACGGTGGTTGCTGCCATGCGAGATGGTCCTTTCTTGTGGCACCTGGTCCCGACACGTTCGGGATTCCAATCAATGGTGCTCAGTTTTATTAGCGGTTCGTGTAATTGAGGATACGAATTATAGATGCAAAGTATCCAAGTACGCAAAACCGCCTATGCAAATTGTCGCATGGGAGCTGCAGACCAAGTGAATCGTGGTGCATGCAGAAGACAGAAGGCTCGGTGCGGTACTTTGTAAAGCAAGGATGTCAATTGTTTCTCAAGCCGCCAGATGAGCGACTCAGGAGCGAATCTGACGGGTTTGGGAGCATGGTGAAATGCGTTGAATTCCCGGCTTTCGACCCCGCAGATTCGTCAGACTCATCTGCAGGCTTGTGTTTGAAATCCCGATCCGTTTGGCAATTGCCCGCAGTCCGTTGCGTCTTTTGCCGGTGTACAGTGTAGCGCGTCGAGCCTACTGCCGCCTGCTCCGAAACGATTGCCCTTGGGCAGATTCCGCCAGCGACAGTTATGAAAAGGAGCATGACACCGTGCCATGCTCCTTGTGTAAATTCTATTTTGACAGATATTAGCGGCGCAGACCCAAGCGGCCGATCAGCTCTTTGTAACGAGCTTCGTCCTTCTTGGCCAGGTAGCGAAGCAGGCTGGTGCGCTTGGAGACAAGCATCAGCAGGCCACGACGGCTGGCGAAGTCGTGCTTATGGGCTTTAAGGTGTTCGGTCAGACCTTGAATACGCTCGGTGAGCAGGGAAACCTGCACTTCGGGGCTGCCGGTATCGGTGTCTTCGCGGCGGTATTCTTTGATCAGTTCCTGTTTGCGTTCAGCGGTAATGGTCATAATGCGCTTCTGCCTAATATTGGCCCTTTAAGCAAGGCCGAAATCAAAAATCTGTTAGTCCGTTTAATACAGAGCGAAGTAATTTAGCAGATCGCGGAGGGTTTGGCAAGTGGGGGATGGAAAAATCGTTATCAGAAGAAATCAGCATCTTCCAAAACGGCTAATGCAGATCCATTAAAATCTGGAAACATGCTTGCAGTATTAATGCCGTTTCGCTTTATAACCGTCCACAGCGCAGGTAGTTTATCGTATTCAAGAGAGAATTTGAAAAAAATTGGTTCATTAGGTTCTCGTCCAAGTTCTGTGTAGGCATTTTTTACAAGGTCATCAAGTGAATCATGACAGATGTTGTTTTGTGGATGTATTGAGTTCGGACGCCAAATTGTAAATACACCTTGTTGTGCACGTAAGTTAGGATTGGTACTGGTTGGAGCAGTCACATAATCAAGTGAAGCATTCAGATATTTAGGAGGAGTAGTGGATGTCAAATCATATTCAGGTGGTTGACATTCTGCCATGAAGAAATCTAAGTTAAAAATCCAAATTGT
>JBICHS010000336.1:0-7264 GCA_043101135.1 Phycisphaeraceae bacterium JB051 | reverse complement strand
CCTGAGTTTGAACGCATGCTCATTCGCAGTGGGATCATTCTCATCAAGTACTGGTTCTCCGTCAGTGACAAGGAACAGGAACGCCGCTTCCAATCACGCATTGATGACCCGACCAAACGCTGGAAGCTTTCCCCGATGGATCTTAAAAGCCGACAGATGTGGGTCGAATACTCCAAGGCCAAAGATAAGATGTTCGGCATCACCGACACCAAGCAAGCGCCGTGGTATGTCGTTCCATCAGACGATAAGAAGCGTGCCCGACTCAACTGCATCTCGCATCTATTGAGCATGATTGATTACAAAGACCTGACGCCCAAGCCCATCAAGCTGCCACCGCGTCAGGATGACACCACGTACGTCCGGCCGCCGATGAATGACCAGACTTTTGTACCACAGAAGTATTGATCACTTGCCCCACAGGTTAAGCCAAATAACAAACACGCTGACGCGTTAAACGTCAGCGTGTTTTTGTATGAATGGATGTCAGATGTGTGTGTGGAATTAATCGAGTTTGATCTGGAGTTTGCTGCCGGACTTATTCAGTGAAGTTTTGACGGTCTGCGTCTTGCCGTTGGCTGTGACCGTGATTTCATACTCACCAAGATAACCGCGGAGCTTTGCATCACCGTTGCTTGAAGTGGTGAGCTGTTCGTTGGTCCACCATTGATTGAAGACCAAATCCTTGTACACCTTCAAACCTTTTTTCTCCGACCAATCCTCGTTGTACAAGGGGCAATTCTTCTTCCAATGACGACCGTCCCAGAACCCCCAAAAGACGACACTCTCAATCGCGGGATGAGCGAAGGAGGCAATCATCACATCGCGGAGATACATCGCCTGAAGGTCTTCATCGTCATTGAGCACGTCCAATTCCGTAATGGCGATCGGCACATTGAACTGATCATAAAACCGATCGTAAATCTCCCACATGCGCAGCGGGCTTGCCGTGCCGACACCAAGATGCCCCTGCATGCCGATACCTTCGATGGGCGCTCCTGCATCTCGCAGACGTTTGATCCATGATTCGAAGTTGGCGACCTTCACGCCCGAGAGAATCGAGTTCTCATTGATGAACATCTTGGCATCCGGGTCGAGTTGTTTGGCTAACTTGAACCAGTTTGCAGCTTCCTCCACGCCGAGGATGTCCATGAAATCGTGATTGGTTTTGGGCTCGTTGAGAACATCCCATTCGGTATGCACACCCTTGTTGGCTGTGACAATCTCGCGGATGTGTTTGTTGATCTCATCTCGGAGTTTATCCGGTTCATAGCGAAGAACCTTAAGCCGTTCAGGTGATCGATTAAAGCTCGGCCAAACGAGTGTGTGGCCACGCATCTGGATGTTGTTGTTCTTTGCCCAGCGGATCGCTTCGTTGATTGCAGTGCGGTTCTTGGCGCCGGACTCCCAGGTGCCCCACTTCATACCGTTTTCAAGCACAGCAAAATTAAACAGCTCGGCTGCACGTTTCTGATATTCGGCGTTGCGAGGATTCATGCCATAGAAAAACCAGCGATACACGGCGGTCCCCCAACGGAAGGCATGGCGGGTCATTTTTACATCGACTTTGGCATTGCTCACAGGTTTGCCATCACTGTCCACGACACTGATATTCAAGTCGGCTTTACGAATCTCTTCAATGCGTTGGGCAGCGACTTTCCGCCAGGGTGCATCGTCTTCATGGCCGTTGTAGAGCTTGGGCTTCACGGAAGGCAGTGCATCGCTGGCAATGTCCGGGCCGTAGTTGTAAAGACTCAAGCCACCAATCTCAAAGGTCTGCGGGTTAAAGCCAAATTGGAAACTGAATGCCGACTTGCCCACAGGCAAATCACGTTTGGCAGTGTACACACGCTGGACCTTGTACCACTGATCGCCAATGAGATATCGGTTGGCAATCTGAATGAGCTTGGTCCACGGATCTTCATCCAACTCAAACGTGGTCAGAAATGATGTCTCACCAAACTCAGTGTCGATGGCAACACTGCGGACCCAATAGGTCAGCAGCAGCTTATCCCCCTTGCGAACCGGAGCTGTCCCCTTGCCACGAAGCTGCATGTCCCACATGGCGTCAGGCTGCTTGGTGTTGGTCACACGAATGGCTTGCTTGAAAGGTTGGCCGGTGACTTGAAAACGTGTCGTGGAAAACAGGTCGGTATTGCGGAAAGGCTTGAGTTGTGCCAATGAATCCGCCCCCAGCAGACTCACGCCTTTAACGCCTGCATATTCCGGGCCGTCACCTGCTGGAAGTGTCATGTCACTGGAAACAGGCGTTGAAATTGCGGTTGTTTTGTTAGTCGTCGACACCATTGTTTTAGCTGGCTCAATGGTGATGGACTTGGATTGATCGTTGACGGGTTTGCCATCCGCATCCAGTGCTTGATCACCTGAGACAACACTGATCCATTGGACATCAAGTTGCCCCTGCTTGACGAAATACAACGCAAGGTGCAATCGGACACCTAATGCGCCATCGGGGACATCGAGTGTTTTTGAGATGATGGACCAGTCGTTATTGGTGCCTTTGAATGTTTTGATCGCCTGATAGGGTCCGACTTTTTTATTGTTCTTGTCGACGAACATGGCCTGCACCGTGCCGGACTTCCAGGGCTTGTTACCGGGGATGATGTTTCGCCAGCGGACGTTGGTGCTGATGGTGACTTGTTTGGCACCTTTGAGACCGGTGTACTGTTCGAGAACACATTGCCCATCGGCTTTCTGGACTTCCAGGAACGCGAAGGATTGGCCATCCTGTTTGACGGGTTTGGGGCTGCCGTTCTTGTTGTACCAACTATCGACTTTGCCGTTACCGTCTTCATCGAGCAAGCGAGGATTTTTGACCAGTTGAACGCCTTGATTGGCA
Organism: Phycisphaeraceae bacterium JB051; assembly: GCA_043101135.1. Classification (GTDB taxonomy): domain Bacteria; phylum Planctomycetota; class Phycisphaerae; order Phycisphaerales; family Phycisphaeraceae; genus UBA7800. Next base: position 4,407 of record JBICHS010000336.1, on the reverse strand, counting down.
TTGGATGTTGTCACTGAAGCCGCAGATTTTTCCACGGCTTTGGCGACAGGTTTGGGAGCAGGTGCGACATGGCTGCCAATAGTGCTGCCGTTGGGCTCAAAGGCTGTGTTACCCGGTGTGATGGAAATCCACTGGGCATCGAGTGTGCCTTGCTGGACGTAGTACAACGCCAGATGAATGCGCACGCCCATGGCATTGTCCGGTGCATCGAGCGTCTTGGTGATGATTTTCCAATCCTTGTTCGTTCCCTTGAAAGTTTGGATGGACTGGTACGGGCCGGTCTTCTTGTTGTTTTTATCAACGAACATGATCTGGACGGTGCCGGACTTCCAGCCTTTGTTGCCGGGGATGATATTTTCCCAACGGACTTTGGCTGCGATGGTAATCTGCTTGGCGCCTTTGAGTCCGTGATACTCTTCGAGCACGCAACCTTTGCCTGCTTCGGTGACCTGCAGACTGACGTAGCTACCATCGGAGTCGTTAACGAGCTTGGGTGAACCTTCCTTGTTGTACCAGCCGTCTGCTTTGCCGTTGGTATCTTTGTCAGCAAAGGTCGGGTTGGGCACCAATTGGACAAAGTCCTGTGCATGAGTCGCGGTGATACTCAAGAGGCCGAGCAAGATGGCCAGAGTGATCGCTTTACCTGAATAAAAAGGCATTGAACAAACTTCCTTTCACACAATCTGTGATCATTACTGCGGGATATGGTTGGGACGCATGTTCCGGCAGAGAATCGAATCGGGGGTTTCGTGGCTTGCATGCCCGTCGACATACAAGGCGCTGGTGACCCATTGGCCGTTATCGCCATAGGCTCCGGCTTCTCTGAAACGGACTTTATATTTCGGTGACGAGTCGGACATGCCGTACCCGTCGGTGTTATCACCAATGTAAACCAGGGCCTGATCGTTAAGGTCAGTACTACTTGCGTTATAGGCTTTACCTGCAGGCGAATAGCGGTCCCAGAATTTGCCGAAGCTGTTGGATTCAGGGGTTGATTCGCTGCTTAATGAACCATCCATCAAGACGATGACTTCCGACTCACGGCCAATGTCCCCCAGGTGCATATTGGGTACGCCACTGCTGCCGGATCGTTGCATGATGGCAGGATTGGCGGAGTACTGCCAATAGGCTTTGGTTGCGGATTGCCAACGTGAATTGGGGCACTGGACAATTTTCACATTGTCGTTGAGATACTGCATGTAGACTTTGCGATAGGCATATTTGTGGCTGTTGCCGAGATCAAACGCCCATGGGAACGCATCTTTGCTGTCACTGAGATACATGTATTGAGCGACACCGATTTGACGTAAGCCGGTAAGACATTTGAGGCCACGCGCCGTCGTGCGCGCCTGCTTCAAAGCTGGTAACAGAATGGCAATGAGGATGGCAATGATGGATATCACAACCAATAACTCAATGAGCGTAAAACCGGGGGACAATGTGTTTTTCGGGTTGGTTTTCATCACCATCTCCAATAAACGATTTGGCGTGTGAATCAGCAATTGCTTCACTGCCGGTTCTCTCTGAATTCCCATCTCAATCGCATGCCGGTGGCACGATGCTGCCTGCTTCGTCATAGTCAAACGGCAGTGCGACCGGAGCGTTGTCACCTTTGCCGGTGTCAATCCAATCCAAAAGCATCGTCATCGCTGCACGCCCCACCTGCTCAAACGGGACCACCAAGGTGGAGATCGGCAGGCCTGTGGCAATGCGACATGGCGATGCTGCAAAACAGATAATCGAAAGATCCTCAGGCACACGCAGACCAAGCTTCATCGCAGCCGTATAGACACTGACCGCTTCCTGCTGCTCATAACAGACAACACCGGTCGGCCGCTTGGGCGACTGAATCCACTGCATGACATTCTCCATGCCAAGGCAAATGGAAAAGCCGTCGTAGTGCTTGTTGAATGTCAGCTTCAAGCCTGCATCGTTTACCGCGTCGGTAACACCTTGCCCACGATCATCAATTGAGTAATGACGTTCGCCGTGGTGACTGATGTAACCGATGTGCTTATGCCCTGCTTCCATGAGCATGCTTGCTGCACGGTAGCCGGCATCATGATCATCCGGGCGGACGCAATCGGACTTGAGTTTGACGTTGAGCCAAACAGCCGGGAGCTTGTATGCACGGACATGGTTGTAAAGCTTTTCTGAGATTTCCTGATGAATGTTGATGAGCAGGCCATCAGCGGACCACTGCTTGAGTGCAGGTGGCTCAAAGTCATCACGTTCAAATTCCGCACAGGTGTGCTCGCTGACCATCACGCAGGTGTCACATTCCTGGGCAACCTGCTGAGCACCTGAGAGCAGTAGGCGTGGGAGGTTTCCCGCCCCTTCGTCAGCAGCTCCGAGTAAGGCAATGTTGCCGAACTTGCCGGTGCGCATGGTCCGGGCAGCAGCGTTGGGACGATAGCCATGATTCTGAGCCGCCTCAAAGACGCGTTTGCGTGTGGCTTCACTGACGCCGGGATACCCCGCCAAGGCCCTTTGGACGGTCATGCGTGAGAGTCCCAGTTCGTTTGCGAGTTCAGCTTGTGTACGAATTGATTGCGCCATAATCCAACATCTCCAATGCATGATTGTAGCACGTGATAGTATCACGTGCTACATTTTGAAACAATATTTTACACATTGGCTTCTATGTCTTTATTTCACAGTAGCTTTGCAATGTAATATTTTTTCAGACAGTGGTTACATCTCTGCTTTCACAGCCTCATTTGCGCATTCACTCAGAGCCCTGTGATGGACAGCTGGCTTTGGACTTTTTTCAGTTTGCCGCTTGCCTTGTGGTATTGGCAGGGGAATAATGAGAAAGCGGTTTCTCATTTTGAGAAAGCGGTTTTTCAAGAAAGATTGACGACCATGTCAACCCTCGCGGCTTCCAATCAGGTGACTTTGGCGGATGTTGCTGCCAAGAGCGGTGTTTCGACGAGTTCGGTGAGTAAGGTGCTTAACCTTCAACCTGAGCAATACCGGATGAGTGATCAAACCCGGCAGCGGATTCTTGAGGCGGTGGCAGAGTTGGGGTATCGCCCCAATTTCCAGGCACGCTCCCTTGCCAAGGGTCGGTCGCACAACATCGGCATTTTGTTTGAAGGCTCCCTGCCAACGATTCTGCGTGATAACGAGTCGGGCATGCTCAGCGGTCTTGAACCGATTCTCAGTGATGCGGCTTATCAGATGGTCTTCATCCCGATTCGCCAGGGCTCTGATGAATGGAAGCAGATGCTCTCGGACCGTCGCGTGGATGCCTGCCTGGTGGTCAACCAACTTGCTGATCACGTTCGAGAGGTCCTTGAGCAACTGCGCATTCCTGCTGTCCTGGTGAACGGGCTGACCGATGAGTCGATCCCGACATGCAATGTCGACAACGTGGGGATGGCCAAGGCACTCACTGAGCATCTACTGGAACTGGGTCATCAACGCATCTGGATGTACACCAACATTCACGTCCACAAGCACCATTCAGTGACCGAACGTGAAACGGGTTATCAACAGGCGATGTCCGAAGCTGGCCTTGCTGATCAGGCCAACAGTCTTCACATGGAGTTTGATGCCTTTGTTCAGGAGTTGGTTCAGACGCAGCAACGCCCTACTGCCATCGTGGTTTACCAACACCTTGAAGCGGTGCGTCTGCTTCAGGCCTGTTGGCGGCATGACATCAAGGTGCCTGACCAACTGAGCGTTGCCACGTTTAACAATGCCTACCCAGCAGCACATGTCATTCCACCTTTGACGACGATGGCTTTACCCATGGTCCAGATGGGCGAACATGCTGCACGGTTGTTACTGGAGATGATCGAAGAAGGCTCGGATGACAGAGCTGTGAGAACGATCCCGCGTTTTGCAGGTTGGCATCTGGTGGTTCGTGAATCCACCACGCAATTGACGGCATAAGACGTGAACCATGTCTTGCAATTTGGAGTGTTCATGAATCGTTATTTTCACAGACTATTTTCAATCACCACCGCCCTGCTGATAACTGGTTTGATGCTGGGGCAAGTTACGCTGGTGCGTGCTGATGTCCCGGTGAACATGTTGCCAGCCGGTGGCGTGACACAATTCAAACTCAACGCCAAAACGGAGAAGGCGCATGTGAAAATGGTGCCTGTCACGGATCAGACTTTTAACCGTGCGATCCAGGCAACCACGTTGGTGCGTCCTGCCAAAGCCTATGAATTACAGGTGCTCTGCCCAATTGCTCAGCCGGTAAAAAAAGGCGATGTGCTTTATGCCACGTTCTGGATGCGTTCACTTTCATCGGAAGACGAAACAGGCGACGGCGTGAGTTTACTGCTGTTTGAAAAGGTCGGCCCACCATGGAATCGCTCGATTCAATTGCCGTTGACTGCCAACAGTGATTGGCGCCAGTTCAAGGTTGCCTTTGCCAGTAGTGATGACTAC
>JBICHS010000335.1:0-9185 GCA_043101135.1 Phycisphaeraceae bacterium JB051 | reverse complement strand
GATGAAAAACTCAAGCCATTGATTGTCGGCGTGTCGCTCAAGCGTGTGAGGCAGCTGTGGGTGACGGTCGAGTTTGTCACCTGCTGCCAGATCGGTGATATGTCCCTGTGCATCTGTCACGCGACCCTGGCCGCGAACCAGATAAAGCATGTGATAAGCTTGAAGCTTGCGGAACATCCGTGTTGCGGGGTGATTCTTCGGGCTGATCCAACCAGCACGCATCTGGCCGCCGGGGAGGATGGCGGTGGCCGTTTTCTGGTCCAAAGCTTGATTTATCAGATTTTGTAAACGCGTAGCCATGAACCAATTTTAACAAATCACAATCCCAATGCTGCTATGGTCTGAATGGTTTGGCCGATTAAAATAAATCGCTTTGTCACGCATAGGAGCTGTTTAATATGACTAAAACCAACCTTTTGATCTTCATGACCGACCAGCAGCGTGCTTCCTCGGTCTTTGGCCCCAATAAAGCCTATACACCCAATCTTGATAAATTCCGTAAGCAGAGTCTGAGTTTTACGCAGGTGCATTGTCCTTCGCCGCATTGCTGCCCGTCGCGAGCGACTTTCTTTACCGGCCAATACCCGACGCGACATGGCATATGGAACAATGTCCAGGTGGGCAACACCCTTAGTGATGATCTGACCCCCGGCACACGTCTGTGGAGTGAGGATTTGGCGGAGGCTGGGTATGACCTGCATTACTTTGGCAAGTGGCATGTCAGCGCTAAGCAGGGGCCAAAGGATTTTGGTTGGACGGAACACACCATCACCGCCAATGCCGCTGATCCCGGTCGTGAGAAGACATACGAATGGGAACGTTACCGACGCAATGATCTGTGCATGCAACGCAATGAAGCAACCCGTGCTGATGGTGAGATTCAACGCCCGGGTTACAACCAGTATTTCAATTACGGTATTGATGAAGATAATTACAACGACAAGGTTCACGTCGATGGGGCAGTGAAATTAATCGGTGAACTCAAAGGTTCTGACAAGCCCTGGGGTATGTATGTTGGCACGTTGGGGCCGCATGATCCGTACTTTGCCCCGCAGCGTTTTGTGGACATGTATGATTTGGATGACATCGTCTTGCCTGAGAGTTTTGCGGACACGATGGAAGATAAGCCTGCGTTGTACCGTCGGACGCGAAGTATGTTTGATCAGATGTCCGAACGTGAGCATAAGGAATCGATCCGACATTACCTGGCATTCTGTTCATGGGAAGATGAACTCTTTGGCATGTTGCTTGATGCGTTACAAGCCAGTGGGCAGGCAGATCACACGGCTGTGCTTTACTGCTCGGATCATGGGGATTACACCGCAGAACATGGGCTTTGGTGCAAGGGGTTGCCATGCTTTAAGTCGGCATACCACGTGCCTGCGGTGTTGCGTTGGCCGGGGCATTTACCTGCAGCAGTTCAAGGCAGTAACGTTGATGCTTTCGTGAGCTTGGCAGACTTTCATCCCACCTTCATGCAGATGGCAGGTCTCGAAGCACCATCGGATATCTATGGCCAAAGCCTGCTGCCGTTTCTCAAGGGTGAATCACCCAGCGATTGGCGCGATGCCATGTTCACCCAATCCAATGGCAATGAACTTTACGGCATTCAACGTAGCGTCATGACCCACAAGTGGCATCTGGTCTACAACGGCTATGACTTTGACGAGCTTTACGACATGCAGAACGATCCAGAGCAGATCACCAACCTTGCCACCGATCCACAGTACGAACCGATCAAGCGTGAACTCTACGAACGCCTCTGGCAATTTGCCTACGAGCAAAAGGATGTCTGCATCAATCCGTACATCATGGTGGGGTTGGCAGCCTACGGCCCAGGGGTGGCAACGGGATTCAAGCAGGCGTTTGTCAAGTGATGCACCATACATTATTGATGTGTAACGCAACAGAGCCGTGACTCTCCTGAGTCACGGGTTGCCTTGGCGCAATCTCACGCTTGCACGTACTCACACACTCACAACAAGGCAACCCGTGCCCCGGGAGGGACACGGCTTTGGCTTTGAGAATCAAAACAAAAAAACACGCTGCGGGCGGTGAGGTTCGCAGCGTGTTTTTTGTTGGTGTGATTTGAGTTTGTTCTTCAGCGATCAGGCATGCGTCCCGATGCGTTTGGCGACTTCGTGCCAGTTGATGACGTCCCAGGATGAGCATGGGGACTGTGAAAGTGATCAGCGTGCGAGAATGGCTTTGGATCATTGGAATCATGGCAGGTCTCACGCGTGGGCTTTGCCATCCATTTGGGCCAACAAAAAAAGCCAGCCCATTAAGGACTGGCTTCTTTGCAAATCGGGGCGACAGGATTTGAACCTGCGACCTCCACACCCCCAGTATGGCGCGCTACCAAGCTGCGCTACGCCCCGTTGATTTGAGCCCAAAATCTTACCATCAGATTTAACATCTGGCAACTCGGTTTCAGAGAATGCTTGAAGTTTTAGCGATTTGAACTAACATTTGTGTCTGTCCCGCGACCGATAAGTCGGCTCCGTGTCACCTCGGTCGCAGGCACATGCTGTCAACCGCCTGATAGCGTGAGACTTAAGACGTAAAGAGAGTTAGCCCATGGGCGTACCCGTATCCCAGATGTGGACCGTTGCCACCTACGTGCTCAAGCAAAAGCTTGCACGCCGCAAACGCTACCCGCTGGTGTTGATGCTCGAACCGCTGTTCCGTTGCAACCTGGCCTGCGCCGGGTGTGGCAAGGTGCAGTACCCCGCGCACATCCTCAAAAAGCACCTCACGCCCCAGCAGTGTTTTGATGCAGTCGAAGAATGTGGCACGCCTATGGTCTCCATCCCCGGCGGTGAGCCACTGCTGCATCCTGACATTCACGAAATCGTCGACGGCCTGGTCGCTCGCAAGAAGTATGTCTACCTCTGCACCAATGCCATCCTGCTCAAACAGCACCTCGAACGATTCAAGCCCAGCAAGTACCTGACCTTCTCCATCCACATGGACGGCGAACAGGAACACCACGATTTTGCAGTCTGTAAGGAAGGCGTCTACGACGTGGCTGCAGCTGCGATCCGCGAAGCGGTGGGTAAAGGCTTCCGCGTCACCACCAATACGACGTTGTTCGAAGGTGCAGATCCCAACTCCGTCCGCAAGTTCTTTGATGACATGATGGACCTTGGCGTCGAAGGCATGATGGTCTCCCCCGGCTATGCCTACCCCAAAGCGCCGGATCAGAAAAGCTTCATGACCGAACGCAAGAAGACCACGGACATGTTCAAGCTCATCTTCTCCAACCGTAAGAAGCGCTGGCTGTTTAATCAGTCCCCGCTCTTCCTGGAATACCTCATGGGCAAGCGTGACTTTAACTGCCTGCCCTGGGGCAACCCCACCTACAACCTCTTTGGTTGGCAAAAGCCCTGTTACCTGCTTCAGGAAGGTTATGTTGATTCGTTCCGTGAACTCATGGATGAAACCGATTGGGATAGCTACGGCCGCGCGTCAGGTAATCCTGCCTGTCAGCAGTGCATGGTTCACTGTGGCCATGAACCCACCGCGGTCGATCTGACCTTCAGCACCTTCGGCGGGATGTGGGGCACGATCAAAGCCATGATCTTCAACAGCTACGCCAACCCCGCTGCCCAGCAGCAACTCGACGAGATCGAAAAAGACAACGAAAAGAAAGTCTCGCTTCCCGTCGTCGAAGCCGGTGCCGCTTAACTATTCAGACTTTCGTTTACTCACAGTCTTCACCACAGCGTCACAGAGGCACAGAGAAAGACAAAAACTTGTTTTCTCTGCCTTGTTCCGGCTCTGTGTCTCTGTGCCTCTGTGGTTCAAGCCATCTCCGCTGAACCTGCAGCGCATCACATAAAACCATCACGCACCCCAAACCTGCTACCATACGCCTGTAACTTTGTGTCCTGCATAAAGGCGTATTTCACATGGCAGACACCACCGCGACCACCGTCGCTTTCTTCGACATCGGCACCAACTCCATGCGCATGTTGCTATCGCGCATAGAACCCGACGGTTCCTATGTCACCCTAACTGATCAAAAAGAGTCCATCCGGCTTGGCGAAGGTGAATTCCAGGCAGGACGCATTACCGAAGAAGCCATCCAACGTGCATTAACCGTCGGCCACCAATTCGTGGAGATGGCAAAGACGCTGGGAGCCACCGAGTTCCGCGCGGTAGCAACTTCCGCAACACGTGAAGCAACCAACCGGGATGAACTTGTTGATCGTTTCCAGCAAACCCTGGGCATCGACATCCATGTCATCTCCGGCATGGAAGAAGCCCGACTCATTTACATGGGCGTGATCAGCGAAGCCAAACTCGATAACGGTGACAACGCACTGCTTGTCGATATCGGTGGTGGTTCAACCGAAATGATCATCGGCAACCAGCAGGAACATCTGTTCATGCACTCGGTCAAGGTTGGCGCCATTCGCATGGCCAACCAATTCTGCGATCCCAAAGACACCGGCCCGGTCTCCGAAAAACAGTTTGCCAAAATCAAAGCCGGGGTCCGTAACGAAGCCATCCGCACACTCTCCAAACTCAAGCAATTCCCATTCACCCGTGTCATCGGTTCTTCGGGCACCATTCAGGTCTTGGTGGAATTGGCACACCGTTTAAACTCCGACCAACCGGTTGGCAAAGATGATCGTGTGACCGCTTTTCAGGTCCGCCAAGCCATTCGTCAACTGCTTAATCTCAGCCAGGAAGATCGCGTTAAACTCCCCGCGCTCAACGCCCGTCGTGCAGACATCATCGTCGGCGGTGCAGCGATTTTTGAGTGTATTCTCGATGAAATCGGCGATGTCCCCATCAGCATCTCCGATCGCGGCCTGCGGGATGGCTTGCTCGTGGATTACCTGCATTCGCTGGATGATGAGCAAAGCGAAAAGGATCACAATTACCGACGTGATTCGGTGATGCGACTGGGGCGCGTCTGTCGCTTCAATGAAGAACACGCTCAGCACATCACTGATCTGTCACTCAAACTTTACGACTCAGCTGCCAAGGCAAAGTTGATCCAAACCGAAGATTGGACACGTGAGTTGCTTGAACACGCTGCCATGCTTCATGACATTGGCAAGTTCATTTCATATAGCGGGCACGGTGCCCATGCGTATTACCTGATCCGTAATGCGGAACTGCTTGGCTTTGATGATCTGGAAGTTGAGCTCATTGCCAACATCGCCCAGTTCCACAAGAAGCCTTACCCCAAGAAGAAAAAGCATCCAAACTATGCAGCGTTGAATAAGCCACATCGCAAGATCGTCAAACAGCTTTGCATGTTCCTGCGTTTGGCTGAGAGTCTGGATCGCACACACAAGGCACTGGTCAGCAATGTGAAATTTGCCTGTAAGGGTAAACACAAAACCAGACTCGCCGTCAGTACCTCTGAACCCTGTCCCCTGGAAGAGATGGCGGTCAACACGCAAGGCAAAGCCTTCGCCAAGACGTTTAAACGTGAGTTGACGGTTGTGTTCGATGAGATGGTATGAAGATTATTGAACGAGTTTGAGCGATGAATCTGTTGTCTGAGCTTGTTCCGTCATTCCCGCGCCGGCGGGAATCCAGTGGTATTTTGTGTGCACTTGCAAGTTCCACTGGACTCCCGCCTGCGCGGGAGTGACGATTGAATATGATCCGCAGTTTACAGTTTCGTGTCGTTGAAACAGCATTCATGTAAGTATGTTTTGAATCAATGAAAAAACAGCCCGAACGTTGAACGTCGGGCTGCTTTGATATTCACATTTTATGATGGTGTTAACGGAAACGTCTATGAATAGGTTTGCTGGTTGAATCGTTGGTTTCAACGATCACTTGTTGCTGCTTGGTTTCTTCCTTGGCATTGGCTGCGGGTTGGGCATTGCCTTGTTTGCCCATGCGTTCAAGGTGACGCTGATAAAGTTTGCCTTCCATCGCTTCCTTGACGATTTCCTGGCTGTTTTCTTCAGACTCAGAGATGGCCTGGAGAATACCCGGTTGATCTGCCACATGCGGGGTGATGAAGATCAGCAGCTCGGTCTTGGACTTGGTGTCCTGTGTCCGCTTGAAGAGTTCACCGACCAGTGGGATATCACCAAGCAGGGGGACCTTGTTAACCGTGCTGGTTTTGCGATCCTGCACCAGGCCGCCAATGACGATGGTCTGACCGTTCTGGATGGCAACACGGCTGGATGCTGAACGCTTGGCAAACGTCGGGGCGTCCACCGTTTCGGAGATCGGCACGGTGTTACCCGTCAGCGTGGAAATCTCCGGTGCGACATCCATGATCACCAGGCCATCCGGATTGATGTGCGGCGTGACCGTGAGAATGATGCCGATGTCTTCGTACTCGATGGTGTTGATGGTGCTTCCTTCGTCAGTCGTGCGTGAATCACGAATGAAAGGCACTTCTTCACCGACGGTGATGGTTGCTTCCTTGTTATCCGAGGTGAGGATGTATGGACGCGAAAGCACATCGAGTTTGCCCACGGTTTCCAGTGCATGGATGGCTGCGTTGAGATTGGTTTCAATCAACGAGAAGCTAAAACCGTCCGTCGCAGAGGCCACGCCGAAGTCGGTACCGATCTGGAAGCCGTTGCCGCTGTCGCGGATGTTCAGGCCTGAGAATTCGACACCCAGATCAACCTCGCCGTCATGTGTGACTTCTGCAACAAGGACTTTGATAAGTACCTGTGGGATCGCACGGTCGAGGTTGGTGATGATGTCTTTGACACGTTCGTAATTCTTGGCCGAGGTCATAACCATCAACGAGTTGGTATCTTCCTCAGCGACGACGGTCACCTCACCGGCCAGGTCAGTGGCAGAGGTTTCATTGCTTTGCGTGTTGTTGTTGCGGTTGTTTCTGGTGTTGCGGTTATTGCGATTGTTTCGGTTGTTTGATGATGAGCTTGAATCGCTGAAAAGACTGGTCAACTGTGTCGCCAATGTTTCAGCAACCGCGTTCTTCAAGGGATAAATGAAAACTTCCTGCTGCTGCGTCGGGTTGGAGTCAAGTTGCGCGATCACCTGAGCCACGACATCAAGCGTATCTGCCGGGCCACTGACAGCAACGGTGTTGGTTTCAGTATCAGCAGAGGCGCGGACGGTGGTGGTGATGTTGGATTGCCCGTTTTGTTGTTGCTGTTGATCGCCGCCGCGTGGTCCACGGAACATGCGTTGCCAACGGTTGTTGTTATTGTTGCTGTTACGACTGCTTGAGCTGTCAGTTTCAAAAACTTCCTTGACGATTCGGGCAACGTTGCTGGCGTCAGCATACTGCAATGGAAAGACGCGGACGCTGGTGGTGCCTGAGACGTATTGGTCAAGCTCTTTGACGATCTGCACGATGCGTTTGACGTTGGACGACGTGTCCGTGAGGATCAGCGAGTTACTCGCCTGGTTGGCAGACATCACCGCGTACTCGGGAAGCAATGGCGTCAGATCATCTTTGAGTTTGGTCGCGTCGGTATATCGCAGCGGGATGACTTGCGTGATCACTTCATCGGTTCGGGAAATCGTGTCAGGGTTGGCGCCGGCTTTGACGGGGATGTAACGCTTCTTGGCATCGGTCAGTGAGACGATGGTGAGAATGCGCTCGTTACGTAATGCCGTCACGCCATGTTGCTTGAGCATGGTGTTAAGCAGCATGATGGCTTCGTCGACGGTCAGGGGTTGATGGGCGATGACGGAGATGGTGCCTTCGACTTCCACTTCCTTGATGACGACGAAACCGGCGGTGCGTGAAAGGTGCTGGAGCACTGCATTGAGCGGCGCGTTTTCAAAGTTCATGCGGATGGATTCGACTTTTTCAGGCGTGATCCCGTTGCCGTTGGTCGTCGGGTTGATCGTTTGGGGAACATCCAGCGTTTTGACCTTCTTGATGGTCGATTGCGGGAGGTTGCTCGGCGCAGCAGGTTGCTGAGTCGTCTGGGCTGCTGCCCCGGTGTTGGCCGGTGCTTCGCCGGGTTGACCATCAGGTCCATCAGCACCGTCAGGTCCATCATCCGGTGGGGGCGCCATTTCCTCAGGAGGTGGCGGTGCATTGTCGGGCATGTCCTGTGCATGAAGTGAGGGGGCGAATGTCATCGTCATGCAGCAGAGCGCAAGCAGACCATAACGCGACAAGAGCCGGAAAACAGATGGTGTTGAAGGGGGATTGCCGTGCATGAAGGTTGATCCTTACTTGTTGAGTTGACTCTCGCGTCGACGACGCAGTTTTTCGAGAATGGAAAGTTCTTTTTCACTGGTGGGTTGGGCCTCGCCGCTTTTAGAACTTGGTGATGTGTTTGCATCACTGCTCGTTGAAGCAGACTTGGCGGTGGGAATCCAGCCTGACTGCAGCAGGTTGCCGTTGGCATCAATGGATTGGCCGATGAACAGCTCCGCGCTGCGTCCATCAGGCAGACTCAGGACCACGCTGGAGATGGTCATTGAGGTGATCACAAAGACATTGACCTTGTCACCAAGATGCAGGCTCTGAAGCGTGTGCGTCAGGGCGTCTTCGATCATGGCTGTGAAGCGGTCGTCGTTTTCAATGATGATGCCACAGAGCAGATACTTGTTGACCGGTGCTGCGGGTGGTGGGGCGACTTGTGTGGGCGTCTGTGTTTCGGTCTGCGGCGAACGTTTGGGAGCCGGTTTGCGGCGGATGAAAATGTTGGTGTCCACCACAACCTGGTAATCAGCAAATGACGGCTTGGTCGTTTTGTCTTTGGATTTGTTGTCACTGGTCTGAGCAAAGAGATTTGCTGAACAAAACAACATGACAACCATCAAGCATCCGGTGAGGACTTGTTTCATCGCGTCACCTCCTTGCTGTCGGACTTGCGATACAAAGCGCTGACGCCCATCTGCATGGAGAGCTCATCCTTGTTTTTCTTGTCCCGTGCATTGATCTGCAGGGTGTCCACGCAAACGGGGATGTCCGCTGTCTCCACTTTCCAGATGAACTTGGCGATGGCTTTCATTGATCCGTTAGCTGTGACACGAAACACCACGGGCACCAGCGATTCATCACTGCGGCGATACTCCGGCTTGACTGACAGCAGGTCCACGCCGGTATCCGAAGCCCACTGGTTGATGGCTTCAAGCGTACGCGATTCAGCTTCCGAAGCACTGTTGGGAAGGCCGATCGCCATCATGTCTTTCCAACGCTGTTGCTGTTGCTTACCTTGCTTGATCAGGTGAATGTCACGAGAAAGATCATCCGAAAG
>JBICHS010000334.1:0-3173 GCA_043101135.1 Phycisphaeraceae bacterium JB051 | reverse complement strand
TGACAGGTGTCAATCAAGGTTGACGCCACATCAGTTCTGAATCATTTTCGTACAACTGCGGATCATCAACGGGCAGGGTTTTGGCGTGGCCATCCATATGAGAGAAGGTCATCATATTGTCATGCCTTGGCCAACGACCGTTATAATTCGGCACCGTATCGGCTTCAATCACATCTCGGTGCGTGGTCTGCGAATGGCCTGTGATGCAGATACGATCTCTGGCTGGGAAACAGGCAACATGCAATAATTCGCTGGGACGAATGACGAATTTGGTATTTATGTAGCGATATGTACTAGAACCATCTGCGATATTTTCATAAACACCATTGCCTAATATATTGCCGTAGTAACTGACATTGGATTCACATTGCGTGGAGTATTCAACAGGTGTCATCACTTCAATACCAATTGAGCGCCCTGTGTTGACTTCGAGTCGTGTCTTGACACCGGGACACTGGTAATACGTCGTAATTTTGGAATAGCCATACAGTGGGGACCACCATCCGCTATTATGAATACCGAATTTATTCCACCCCAATGGCATGAGATCCTGAAAATCATCCGAATAAGTCACGAACATGATGGACTGTTGCCTGAGATTATTGGTGCATCCCATGGTCTGTGCCGCGACACGTGCTTTGGACAATGCAGGCAGGAGGATGGAAATGAGCAGCGAGATAATGCTGATCACCACCAATAGTTCGATGAGCGTGAAGGCATGTTTGCGAGAGGTGGACATGGCGATTCCTTTCTCTTGAACCCGGATCGTGATGCGTGCAGTATGAGGCGTATTCAATGGGTTACTCGTTTTCAGTTTTGATACACATCTGATCAATCAGCAAATCAACGGACGCGGTCTTACTGAGTTCGCCCAGAAAGGTCTGAACTTCAGCGGTGACCACGGCTGCATGATCATCTGCTTTCCAGGTGGACTTGATGGTTTGGGTATCAGCTTCACCGATGACGCCATGAAAGTCGGCCTTGTGATCAGCTTGCATGACGGTGAGTTTCCAGCTGATGGTTTTACCTCTGCCGTCTGCGGTGAAGCTCACGCCGGTGACCGGGCCGTGTGCAGTGTCGAGTTTGGTGATCAGGATTTTGTTGCCCCCCTCAGGGTCAAGCTGCTTCTTGCCAACCTTCCAGGCGACGACGAGATTTTCGTGGTTCTTGATATTGACGAGTAAGGCATCGACGGTGTTTCGGAACGTCCAGCGATTGGCATTACGGAAGCCAAACCGCAGTTGTGCTTTGTTGATGTCCGCGCCGTTGTTGGCCTTAAAAGCGATGTTGTCGATGGTAGCGGTGACCGGCTGGTGAAAGAAGCTGATGCGTTTCTCAGCAGGTGTACTCAGGGCGGTCTTGGAATAGGGTCGACCGCTGGCATGGAGCACGGCTTTGCCATCGGCTTCGGTGACTTGGCCAGAGGGTCGCCAGTAGCTGGTGTGCCCGTTGCCGGCATCCTGAATCTTGCCGTTGTCAAAGCTGTCACAAAGAATCGTCTTGTCCTGGGCATGGGCCGACTGCTGGGCCAACAGACCCCAGACGACCACCAACAACACCCCGCGACCAATACGACACAAACCTGAGATCACACGACAATCCTTTCAAAAACAAGCGCAGACGCTGCGCCCAAATGATCCACATGATGATAGACCGTCCAGATCGCAATATCAATCACAATCGCAATATTTTTAATCTCAATATTTTTATTGACGCTAATTCATAGCTATTTTTTGCTCATAACACCCTGCAGGCTAGATATTGCGTCTTATTGCGTATACTCAATCAATGTCACCTTCTGAGATTGATTGCATTGAATGAGGTTCTGTAAAACCATCCTCACGCCCGCTTCGCTCAAGATGACCGTGTCAGTGTGTGTATATAGCCGAGCCATCTTGGCTCGGTTGGATTGAGATGCACGCTTGATGTGTGATTCCCTGTCCTCATCCATCTGTAACGGTTGTAACAGCGGATCGTCAATTTCTCTGCATTGCAATCACCATTTTATTTGGACAGCCTCATCGTGGTGATACGTTGAACTTCGGAGGAAAGCTGCGAGGTTTTTGACGCAGCCCACTGGAGAGATGCCCATACACCCCACACCCCAAGTGTCGGGCGGTTGCTGTGATATTGCCCTTGAGCAACCAGCCGACTGTCAGACGCACACGCACCATCTGGATCACCACCATCATTCGCTGGCATGGTTGAATCGACACTGCCCTGCTGCTGCCAATGACCTGCAACAGCAGCTCGCCAAGATGGACATGATTCGTCAGGCTGCCATCCAACACAAGCCCATTGACATCTGGCTTCAGAGTTCGCCGATGGATGACCTGGAAGTCTGCTCGACGGATCAGGACGCCTATCACAGTCGCCCGCTGCTTAGCCAAAGTATTGAGCAGGAAGACGACGCATCACATGATGATGACGCAGTTGCTTTACCGACTTCACCCACTGTCGATATGCATCCCCCGCAATCCAAACTTGATGACCGATTGGTTCCTGCTGGGATTCTGGGGATTGACCCGCCGATCCAGCGAACAAAGCGTGATCCCCTGCCCCCGCGTCACGCTTCGCCCGATCAGGCAACAAGCATGAAACAAGGTTGGCTGATGCGCGTGTCGATGCTGGTGCTGCTGTGCCTGGCCGTCGAAGGCCTCATAGCCAAGTGGCTGTTTTCGTGAACAAAATTAAATGCCTTGATGCATTGTGATCAATGCAGTCCAAGGTTATGCTAAAGGTTGCCACGGACGGCAACCACCAAAAGGAGACGCGATGACAGCCAGGGATGGTTGTTATCTGAAGTGATCATGTGGTTTGACCGTGCCCGTTTCGGACATCTCGACGACGATGCCTTTGAGGCATTGCACCATTATGCCAAGCAGCAGGATGAGCAAAACCCTCAAGCCAAGGCCTCGGACGAAGCTGAGGTTGCGCCTGCAAAACGGGGCAAACAGGAGAAAGTCGGCACGGATTCCGTCCTCAAACTCACCGATTTCACGCACCTGAAAAAGTCCGGCAAGGCAGCCCGTCAAACCCCCTCCATCAAACCCATCAAAGACCCACACGACGGCCGTTGGGTGCTCGCCGTCCGCACCGCAGAATCCATCCGACATGGCAAACTGGCTGCGGACAAACGTGACCGTCTGCTCAAACTTGGTAAGCTGCTTGGT
>JBICHS010000333.1:0-2929 GCA_043101135.1 Phycisphaeraceae bacterium JB051 | reverse complement strand
ACAGAGGACACAGAGAGAGAAAACAACTGTTTTTAAGGCATTTTCTCTGTCTTACTCAGGCTCTGTGCTCTCTGTGTCCTCTGTGGTAAAAATGGTTTGGATGGTTTTTCAAAAGTCCCACAAATCATTGCTATAAAGGTTGATAACCCAATGCACCATGTCATAACGTTCACGCAATGACATTCTTGTGGCAGACTTCACAAAGGTGTGCAAGCCACTGTTTTTGCCGCTTGGGTCGCATGCGATAAACCGGGGCATAGCTGCCGATGGTTCCCCAGAACATTCCCTGGCCAGTGAATAACGGGCAGGCAATGGTAACGACTTCCAGAGCTGGTTCATGCATCAGAAGAAATCCCTGTTGCCTGATGCGTTTGAGTGTTGTTTGAAACTTTTCTTCCGAATCTGCTTCTGGCCATTCGCTACCGGGCAATCCCTGGCGCGTGATCAGGCGTTGCCGTTGTGTCGGGGTGCAAAACGCGGTCAGGACGCGACAGGAGACTTTGCTGTAAAACGGCACATCGTCCAGGATGGTTTGGTCAATGTTGATTATCTGCTCGCTTTGCACACTGGCAAAAATCAGGCGTTCGCCATGGCGCAGCACCGAACAGACATAGGCTTCCTGCTGCTCTTTGGCGCACTGTTTGAGAATCTGGATCACACGCGGGCGCAGCATTTGTTCATCAAGCTCAGGTTCTGGGACATGCCCAAGGAGTTTGGGGCCAACGCCATACACCCCGCGTTTAATTTGGCTGGCATAGCCGCATGCGCATAGGGTTCGCAAGATGCTATGCACGCTGTTAATTGGCAGTTGCATCTGCTGAGCCACCGCTGAGAGTGTGAGCCCCTGCTCAAAACGGGCATGTTCAACCAACAGATCCATCACACGCGTTGCTTTGATCAAGGATGTCATCAAGGGGCGCTCGGACATGAAAACCTCCAAAATTCTTTAATATAGAATTTTAATTATTTTTCGCCATTTTTATCGCATATTCAAGATTTATTTTCTTTATTTTAGAATTTTATTGCATACAGTCTTGGCAGTAACACATGCGAGGCTTCTACCATCACCATCGGTTGACCTTGCTGGTTGTAAGGCAATCAGACGCCTTGAATCACTGAGCAGGGAACGCGCTATGACACAAAAAAAACGCATTCACCTTATCCCCTTCTCGCATTTGGACTTGTTTTGGGGCGGATCACGAACCGAGTGCTTAACACGTGGCATAACGATTTTCAAAACAGCTTTGGACCTGCTGGACCAATACCCCAACTATCGCTTCATGATCGAAGCGACGAATTTCCTGGAGCTTTTCTTTGAAGCCTGCCCACAGGAGAAAAGTCGAGTTCGATCACATGTCCAATCCGGCCACCTGGAAGTGATCCCCATGCGAGCGATCATATTCACCCAACTACCTTCCGGCGAAACGCTGGTGCGAAATATTCTTCATGGGCGCGCGTATTGCCAACGCGAGCTAGGTATGACCAGCAAGATCATCAGCATGTCCGACATCCCGGGCATCACGCCGCAAATGCCTCAGATCGCAGCAGGCAGTGGGATGGAGGCCCTGTTTCTCTCGCATGGTTGCCCGCCACATACCAATCACATTACCTACAAGGCTCTGGACGGAACATGCATCAAGTCCTATGCCCCTGCCCATTACGCCACCTGTCTGCACCTGCTCAATGACGGTGATGATTACGATCAAATGCTTCAGTGCAAAGCGGACTTTGCAGCCTTCTTCAAAGACATCGACTACAACGTACTCTGCCAATGGGGGATGGACCTGTGTGTCGTGGGCAGCAACGTGGTTGACAACTTGATGCGGTTTAACGACGAAGGCCATGCCCCACTGACCTTCAACACTTTCACTGAATTTTTCAGCCAACACTATCCAGCAAATCCTAAAACCATCACCGGCGAAATCCCAAGTCTCTGGCCAAACATCGAAAGTACCTGGCCGGACATCTGGCCGTTGGACCTGCCCTGTGAACAAGCTCTGTTTAACGCCGAGTTCTTCTCGGTACTAAGTGGCAACACGACACATGCTCCAATCCTGTGCAAAGCCTGGGACTGGCTGCTGGACAGCATGGATCACAACCAGAACGGGATCGGCGGAGAGCAGGCGGACAAGGACAAACGCGACCTGAAAGTGGCTGCCAAACTTGCGGCTGAACAGATCACCAAACAGTTGGCATGGTCACTTGCCGCCAAGGCAACCGCCCCCGTTGCCGATGCCTTTCCCATTGTCATTTTCAATCCGCTTTCCTGGCAGCGATCCGAACGCATCTGCGCCCGGACCGCCATCTACGGTCCAGGTTCTGCCAAGCATCAACAACTGCGCGATGATCCGCAGAGCTTCCGACTCATCGATGCAGCAGGCAACGAAATCCCCTTCCGCGTCATCAAGCATCGCGCCATGTTGGCTGACACCATCGAATTGGAATTCTTCGCCCAGGACATTCCCGCACTGGGAGCCAGGACGTATTACCTTCAACCGATCAAACGCAGCACGTTTGCTTCACCATTTAAAGTCGATGATGGCAACAAGCGCGACAAAGTCACCCCCGAACAATACGCAGGCAACACCACCATCGAAAGTGATTTTCTCAAGCTCGATATCGACCGGGTCACCGGCGAATTTTCACTCTTTGATAAACAGCAATACCGAACGGTCCTCAACCGCGCAGGCATGATCGCCTTGGAAGAAAAACGTGGAGACTACATCTGCAAAATGGACCTCACCGGCCGCACGATCCCTGCTGTCATGGAAAAACTCGAACTGCTCGATCACGCGCCCGTTGCCTATCGCGTTCAACTCTCAGGGACCATCTACGGCCAACGCTATATCCAGATACTCACCCTTGATGCCAACAGCCCAACACTTCACATTGAAAACAAGATCGATTGGCAAGGCGGTGTCTATACGCG
>JBICHS010000332.1:0-2850 GCA_043101135.1 Phycisphaeraceae bacterium JB051 | reverse complement strand
GAAGTCACCAGGTGCTGTGGCATTACCACAACGATTGACGGATTTGCAGCACTGGTTGGAAGGGCATCTGGATGAGGATTTATGTGTGGAAGTTCTGGCTGAACAGATTGGACTCAGTGCATCCAGATTGTTTCAGCTCTTTGAGCATCAGCTTGGTCTCTCACCGATGCAGTACGTACAGATTCAGCGCATGGCGCGGGCTCGACAATACCTGATGGATCCTTATCTATCAGTCAAGCAAATCGCGCCTTTGTGCGGCTATACGGATGTGAATTTATTTATTCGGACCTTTCGCAAGCATCACGATCTGCCACCACGACGTTGGCGTTTGAGACAATGCGTCTGAATAACAAGTTTTTTTTATCAGAAATCCTGAGCTTTGGCCCTTTTTGCATATTCAGACCTCGGGCAGCAGTTCAGTCGATTGTTGGTTTAACCGATCTTTTATTCAGTCTTTTTACGGGTAACTGAAATGACTGAAAGCTGATGGTTATGCATACGGTTCACATTCAACGGTATTCGGCGAGTGGCGTTTTTCTGTCATTGGCTATTGTGTGTCTGTGTCTGATCGGCTGTGATCGCAAGCCACAGGATGCCAATGCGACCGAGCAGGATTTGCAGCAGCGATCACTGTTGGATGAAGCATTGCCTTTAACACAAGACAAGCAGGCATCTGCACATTTCAAGCCTTCACCGAGACAGCATAATGAATTTCTAGATATGGTCAGTCCGACGCGGCCACCACGTGAATTGCATTTACATTGTGTGAAAGTCAACAATGCCCCAATCATTGATGGGATTGGTGTGGATGAAGCATGGGCAATGGCAACGCCGATCCAGACCTTGGATTATTCTTCGCAACGTGTGTTGACGATTTCTGCCGTGCATGACAGCACGCGAATCTATCTGCGTGTGTCCTATCCTGATCAAGCTCCGTCGATCACACACAAGTCCTGGTATTGGAATGAATCCGAATCCTATTACATGCAGGGCATGGATCGCGAAGACATGTTTGTGATCAAATGGTCGATGCAGGGCCTTGATGCGAAAATTGCACTGCGTGATGCAACTGCTCACGTGGCGGATATCTGGTTCTGGAAAGCCTGCCGCACCAATCCTGTTGGCTATTGGGATGACAAACGTCATGAAGTCACAGTAGAGAAAACAGATAAAAGCCTGAAACTCACTGCCGCCGATGGCAGGATTGGATACCTTCGCCGCATTGGTGATCAGGGCAAACAAGCCTACGTGGAAGTCTTCCCCTCAAGTTTTGTAGAGTCTTGCCTGCCACGCTATTCCACATCCATGCCAACGCAAAGTCGTGCGGATGTCCAAGGTAAAGGTGTCTGGCAAAAGGGGCAATGGACGCTTGAATGTCAACGGTTACTCAAGACAGGACATGATGATGACCTGCAGTTTGAGCCCGGGCAGCAATACCTTTTCGGCGTCGGTTGCTATGAGATGGCAGGAACGGGTGTTAACCAAGAATTTTCCCAGCCACTGTATCGGACGGGAGACGTTTTTGACCGATTGATTCTGGTGATTGAATAACGCGCAGGTTCAGGTAAACCGTATGCTTTCTTTTACAAGAATTCAGTATATCGCCTTCAGCTTAATGCTGATTGTGATGATTGCGCTCAGCGCGGTTTGCCTGCAGACTTTCAGGCAACTTGATGTCACCGTGCGTGAAAAACTGATTCTTCAACAACAACTCACAAGCCTGATGGGCGAGATTGCGCTGACTTTCACACAGGCGCAGACTGAATTTAAAAATATTCAGCTTGGCAATGAACGTTCGCCTGAAACGGTCATTGGGTACCTGGACGAAATTGATAGCTATATCGAACAACTCAAGCAATACGAAGACTATCCACAATACAACATTGACAAGGAAATCACGCTGTTCAAACGTGAGACGCGACGATTCCGAACCGCACTACATGCGTATATCGTCGCAATCAGAGATGATCCTTCCACAGACTACGTCAAAGAGTCATTGCAGCAGGTTGATCGGCTCATCGAAGTTGCGGTGCATAATGCCAAGGCACGCCACATGCATCTCGAACAGATGCGTCAAAGCACCATCGGACTGATTGTTGGGCAAATCGATCAGAGCTATGGTTTTCTGGTTGTGATGGTCATTCTGGGGATCAGCCTGAGTTTTGGTATCGCACTCTGGTTGACGGGAAGATTACGAAGCAATGTCGAAGATATTCTCGATATCACCAAGCTTCTGGGAGAAGGCAATCTCAGTTGCAGACTTTATTCGCCGCATAAAGATAGCCTGGGACAGTTGTGTGATGGCATTGATGTGATGGCCGAGAAGCTCGAACATGCCGAAGCCAAACTCAAGCAAACGCTTGAACAGGCGCGTGAAGGCAGTCGTATCAAGAGTGTATTTCTGGCGAATATGAGTGATGAATTCCGCACGCCCATGACTGCGATTCTGGGTTTTGCAGATCTGGTTCATGAAGAGGTTTCTGAGCCTAAAAGCAAGGATAAGCTTAAAGTTATCCAGCGCAATGGCCGTTATTTATTGGAAATTATCAACGATATTCTGGATTTATCCAAGATTGAAGCCAATCGTTTGACGATCGAGAATCTTCATATTGATCCGGTGGGTGTGATCGATGAAGTGGTGCAATTGCATCAACAACGTTGTGAAGAACAAGGTCTGAAACTGCGGGTGGTTCACGAGACCTCCATGCCACGGACGATCCTGACGGATCCGACACGATTTAAACAAATCATCAATAACTTGATTTCCAATGCAATCAAGTTTACAGAAGTTGGTTCGATAACACTTAAGATTGGAATGGTAAGAATGCAGGAACAATGGCAGATGCGGGT
>JBICHS010000331.1:0-2953 GCA_043101135.1 Phycisphaeraceae bacterium JB051 | reverse complement strand
CCCCTGTACCAGCAATTGATCACGCGGCGTTGAAGGCTTGAACGTGTTGGCGAAATCGACTTTGGCGATCACCCACTGCTCAGGCAACGGCTGATAGTATTGTGACGGGCTGGTTGTTTTGGCGTGTAACGGGGAGAGTGTCGTGCAACCCACCATGAGTAGAGCGAGCAACAGCACCGCGGCATCAATGCTTTTCACAGGTCAAATCCTTTAATGTCCGTTTGGCGTTAGAAGCTGAGATTCAAAAATTACTGACGGCGTTCGTCCCACAACACCGACCAGGGCTTGGCCCAACCGATGTTGTATTCCAGATTCACCGGGCCGGCATGTCCGTCGAGATAGACAACGTTTAAATCCATCTCCAATGGCCCGGGGTTCTTGCCATGTCGCAATGACAGGCGTGAGGTCACGTCCAGGTACAGGTTGATATTACCTCCTGCACTGTCGGTGAAAAACAACATCTCACTGGGGGCTTTGATGTTGCGGAGTTTGCGTTTGGATGAGCCGTAGTTGTTGCTCAGCACATTGCCGTTGTTGGCAACGTAGTTACCGTTGATCCCGTAGGAAAGGCGAATTTTCCCATCCAGGTTGTTGGCAGTGTTCAACGGTGAATCCTGATCGTCGGCTTCAGGGCACCAGTAAACGTGGCTCTTACCCAGATCCCCCGGCAGGTCCAAACGTGAGAGCTGTTTGGGCCACCAATTCAGATCCGGGAAATGTCCCTTGTAAAGATCCGTATGAACCAAACCGGTCATGCCGATCTGGCGAAGCTGTGTTGCACACTTCACGCGACGCGCTGCATGTCTTGCCTGCGTCAATGCAGGGAGCAGGATGGCAATGAGTAACGCGATGATGCTGATGACCACCAGCAATTCGATGAGTGTGAATGCCATTGGGAAAGCCCATCGCAAGGGCGCATGTGTCGGTTTACGGCTCATCATTTGCCATCTCCTGTTAGACGTTCGCAGGCGGGCACACCGTGTCACGCAGTTCAATGCGTGGCATGATATGGACCTGCTT
Organism: Phycisphaeraceae bacterium JB051; assembly: GCA_043101135.1. Taxonomy (GTDB): domain Bacteria; phylum Planctomycetota; class Phycisphaerae; order Phycisphaerales; family Phycisphaeraceae; genus UBA7800. The sequence continues at coordinate 1,933 of JBICHS010000331.1, read as the reverse complement.
TTGGGATAGTGTTTCCTGATCCACCAATTGCTTGAGCATCCCCAGAGACGCATCAAGCATGGCGTTGTAGTCAGCCTCAATACCCGACAACAATGGGTAGGTTCGCTTGCAGTCCCCATGTGCAGCAACGGCAATTAAACTCATTTGCTTAGGGATCGAAATGCCACGTTCAAGCAACAAACCAATGAGCACACGCGCGATCACCGCACTGTGAACCACCACCGCTGTTGGACGTTGTTTGCTCTTGAACCATGATGTAATGATTTGCTGATACTGCCTGGCAGATTCATTCATATCCGCAGACGTTGTCTCAATGATGTCAGCTTGCGTGGTGTTCAGTGAATAGGCTTTTACGGCTTTGGCAAAGCCTTCGTAGCCGATGGCATGGGTCATGTAATGTGAGGGGCCACCAATGTAGGCAATGCGTCGATGCCCCATGGCTGCCAATTCGGTGACGGCTTGATAAATCCCCTGATCCACTGCCGAGTGTACGGCATATTCACCGGGCTCATCAATGTACACCAACGGTGATTGGCAATGGTGATTCAACCAGTCAGCCAACATTTCATCCGGATGCCCCACCACCACCGCGCCGTCAACAAGCCCCCCCGCCAACTGTCGTGGGGGCATGAACGCTTCGTGGTCATGCTTGGCCATGTAATACTCAATGTGATAAGGCAGCTTGTTGACTTCACAGGTCTGCACGAAACTTGCCAGAATCGGGGCAGCATAGCCGGCTTCGGGGACATCTTCCTTTGACATGTTCGGGCTGTAAGTCATCAACAAGCCGACCTGCCCGCTTCGCTTGCGACTGAGCAACTGGGCAGCGACACGCGGCTGATACCCCATCTGCCGGGCGATCTTTTTGATCTTGGCCGACTTCTGCGCACTGACACGCCCCGTCCCATGCAAGGACGCAGAGACGGTCATGGCCGAAACGCCGGCTTTGCGAGCAATGTCTTTGAGTGTGACTGAAGCCAAGAGAATCCTCCGATGTGACTTACCGTTAAATCCTATATTGCTTTATCGATAAGTCAACTTTTCACGCAGATTTTTCTTTGGGGTCAAGAATGCAAAAGTAAACTCAACTTTGCGTCCAGAAGTGGCTTATCTCGCAATCCTGCAACGGGCAATTGGGTATGATGTAACCAACTAACCTGCATGATCCGGGAGACAATCCAACATGCCTCGCAGCCTGAATCCCAATCAATTTCTGACGCCTGATGAGCGAAAGCAACTCACCGATGCCGTCCAAGAGGCCGAGTCGAAGACCAGCAGCCAGATCAAAGTCGTTCTCCTGCGACATTGCTGGGGGAAGCTGACCGACAAAGCCAGTTCACTGTTCATCAAATATGGTCTGGACCAATTGCCCGACCGCAACGGCGTGTTGATTCTGCTTGTGCTTACCAACCGCGAACTGCTGATCTATGGCGATGAAGGGATCAACGATAAAGTCGATGACGATTTTTGGACCAACATCCACGACCAGATGACCACAGCATTCAAGAACAACGACATGGGCACCGGCCTGGAGCAAGGCATCCAGCAGATCGGCAAGCAATTGGCAATCCACTTTCCACGGGGGCTCAATCATGAGAACACGGTCGATGACCAACCAGTTTTTGAAAAGTAACCCATTGCAACACGTCTTCATTTCAAGTTGCCTGTGGGCGATCCTGTTTTGCATGTTCATTGGCATGACGACTGCCCATGCCCAAACACAGCAAGCCAACCCACAGCTCTTCCCTCCCGTCGCTGGCACATCCGCTTACCCGACGTTGGATTTGGGCTATGTCTCCGACTTGGCAAACATTCTCAGTAGCAATCAGGAACAACGTCTCGAAAAACTGCTCAATCAAACCGAGAACCAAACGCGACTGCAAATGGCGGTTGTCATTATCAATAGCATCAAGGACTATCCCGGGACGGACAA
>JBICHS010000330.1:0-4879 GCA_043101135.1 Phycisphaeraceae bacterium JB051 | reverse complement strand
GTGGCTTTCATCCGTGCGGCTCAAGCCATCGAAGAAGCACGTAAGAAAGCCAAGGGCGACGAAAAGCTCGGCTTCGACATCGTTGCAGCAGCGCTTGAAGCCCCGCTGCGTCAGATCGTCGACAACGCTGGCGAAGATGGTTACCTGGTCGTCGAAGAAGTCAAGAATGCCAAGGGTAACAAGGGTTACAACGCTGCCACCGGCGAATACGTCGACATGGTCAAGGCTGGCATCATCGATCCAGCGCGTGTCGCCAAGATCGCCCTGGGCAATGCTGCTTCGGTCTCCGGTCTGATGCTCACCACCGACGTGATGATCACCGACCTGGCAGACGACGAAGAAGCCATCGACGGCGCGGTTAGCTAAACGGACCGCATTAGTCCCTGACAAACTCTCCAGACCCAGGGCAAGGTCCATTTGTCCTGGGTCTGGTTTTATCAGAGGGTTTGGGGTTTAGGGTGTGGGGTGTAGGGTGTAGGATTCAGAATGGAGCAACTTTGGATGCAAATGCCAAATGAAAAAGAATCCAACGCCTTGCAGTCATATCGTGATCTTGATGCTTGGCAACATGCGATGGACTTGGTGCAACTCACGTACGAATTGACATCAACACTGCCTACAGACGAACGATTCGGACTCACATCGCAAATGAGACGAGCCGCAGTCTCGATTCCATCCAATATTGCTGAAGGATATGGGCGAAGGCATAGAGGTGACTATATTCACCACTTGTCGATTGCAAACGGTTCGTTAAAAGAACTGGAAACACAATTTATCCTCTTGAGTCGATTGAATTATGCAAGCAAAGAGCAACTTCATCCCATTTGGCAAAAAGCACAGGAAACAGGACGAATCATGTTTCGTCTGATTCAAGCTTTGGAAGCCACGAAATAATTCTTAACCCTACACCCCACCCCCTAACCCCCAACCCCTGAAAAAATATGGCTACGCAAAGAGACTACTACGAAATCCTGGGTGTTAACAAACAAGCCAGCAACGATGAGATCAAACGATCCTATCGCAAGCTGGCGATGAAGTATCATCCAGACCGTAACCCCGACAACAAGGAAGCCGAAGAAAAGTTCAAGGAAGCTGCTGAAGCGTACGAAGTCTTGATGGATGAGCAAAAGCGTGCTCGTTACGACCAATACGGTCATGCAGGCTTGCGTGGTCAGGCCGGTCACGACTTCGGTTCCATGAATGCCAACGATATCTTCGACATGTTCGGCGATATCTTCGGTGACATGTTCGGTGGTGGTGGCGGTGGGCGTTCACGTTCACGTGGCGGCCGCCGTGCTCAACGCGGATATGACCTGCAGACCGAAACCGAAGTCACGCTCGAACAAGTCCTCTCAGGCACCGAACGTGAAATCGAATTTGTCCGCAAAGATCACTGCACCGAATGCAAAGGCTCAGGCGGCAAGCCCGGGACCGATCCGGTCACCTGCGTTACCTGTGGTGGTGTCGGTCAGGTTCAACAGGCTGGACTCGGTGGCATGTTTCGCATGGTCACCACCTGCCCAGCATGTCAGGGAGCAGGCAAGAAGTACGCGGAAAACTGCCCCAAATGCAAAGGCTCAGGCACCGAACCCAAGAAGCGTGTCATCAACGTCAAGATCCCAGCAGGTATCCATGACGGCCAGGCCATCCGCGTCTCAGGTGAAGGTGAACCGGGTGAAAACGGCGGCCCACGTGGCGACCTGCATGTGGTGATTCGTATCGCTGATCATAAACTCTTCACCCGTGAGAACGACCACATCGTCATGCACATGCCCGTGAGTTTCTCGCAGGCCGCACTCGGTGCTGTCGTCAAGGTCCCGACCCTTGAAGGCGAATCTCACGAACTGAACATCAAGGCAGGCACGCAACATGGCGAAGTCTTCCGTGTCTCAGGCAAGGGCTTGCCCAACCTGCGATCCGGCAGACGTGGTGACATGGGCATCGTGCTTGAAATTGAAATTCCAACCAAACTAACCAGCGAACAACGCGACATTCTCGTGAAATACGCTGAAACCGAACACTTTGACGTCATGCCCGAAAACAAGAGTTTCTGGGGCAAGATCAAGGATTACTTTGACTCATTTGGTAACTGACCATGAACGATAAGCCGAACACAAACGAAAATCTCAACGAAGAAGAACTCGCTGAAGAAATCACCGAACAAGCTGCAGACGACATCGCAGAGCAGCCTGTCGAGGAACTGAGCGAAGTCGATCAACTCAAGCTTGAACTCGAACAAACCAAGCAGGCTCTGGCTGATGCTGAAGCACGCGTGCTGCGCGCCAATGCGGATTACCAGAACATGGCACGCCGTTCGATTCAGAACGTCAACTCCGCCCGTGAAGAACAGATCATGTCCATGGCACGTGACCTGCTGACCGTCATGGATCAGTTCGACCATGCCCTTGAAATTGATCCTGAAAAGACGGACTCAGCTGCACTCCTTGAAGGCGTGAAGATTGTGCGTGACACACTCATGCGAACCTTCGAAGGCTTCGGCATCACCCGCCTTGAAGTCGAGCCCGGCACTGAGTTCGATCCCAACATCCACGAAGCACTGATGCGTCAGGAAGCCGAAGGAATCGAATCCAACCACGTGACCATGCAGCTTCAGCCCGGCTACATGCTCAAGGAAAAAGCCCTGCGCCCAGCCAAGGTCGCAGTTGCCCAGTAACAATGTCATTGTGATTCAACAAACCGCTTGCGGTTTAGCAGTAAAGGAATCTCGCCATGCCAACTTATGAATACCGCTGCGATGCGTGTGGCCATGAGCTCGAAGAGTTTCAGTCCATGTCCGCCAAGCCTCTGAAAAAATGCCCGGAATGTGGCAAGAACAAGCTCAAACGTCTGATCGGTATCGGTGCAGGCGTGATCTTCAAGGGTTCAGGCTTTTACGAAACGGACTATCGCTCAGGCAGCTACAACGAAGCCGCCAAAGCCGAGAAAGAATCTGCCAAGAAAGCTGAAACAACTTCGACTGACAGCAAGTCGGACACCAAATCGGAGAGTAAAAAATCCGACAGCAGTGCCAAAACTGACAGCTCAACCAAGAAGTCTGAAAGCAAGCCCAAGGCTGAGAAGAAACCCAAGAAGTAACCCCCTCTCAGCAACACACAATATCGCAGCTACTTTCAAATGACATCAACAAGTAAAAACGACGTGCATTCATCAACGCACGTCGTTTTTATTTTCTCAACACAAGCCGCTAGATGAATGAAATGAATCTGACGGATCGCTATTTTTCATAGTCGTTTAACCGTCAGAATCGCATTCGCTCATCTGGCGGCTTGTGAATGCATCGCACCGGATGTTCTCACGCGTGGTGATCATTCTTCTTCTTCGTCTTCGTCTTTCCAGACACCCGTTTCGCGGAACTCTTCGAAGGTCTTTTTGTTGAAGGCTTTCATGAACGCTTCTTCGCCGGTGATGGTGCCCTCTTTGAAAAGTTTCATCAGGCCCTGGTCCATGAGTTGCATGCCGTCCTGGCGACCGATTTCGATCATCGAGGTGATCTTGCTGATCGCACCTTCACGGATCATGTTCGAGAGACCTTCCTTGCGGATGAGTACTTCATGACAAGCAACACGCCCCCCGCCGACTTTCTTGAGAAGTAGCTGTGAGACAATCGCCTGAATACTCTCTGCAAGCATGGTTCGGATCATCGGCTGGCGACCAGCAGGGAACACGTCAATCACGCGGTCAATGGTTTTGGATGCTGAGTTGGTATGCAGCGTCCCGAACACCAGAAGACCAAGTTCCGCAGCCGTGAGTGCCAGGCTGATCGTTTCCAGGTCACGCATTTCACCAACCAGAATCACGTCCGGGTCTTCGCGGACACCTGCTTTGAGTGCTGAGGCAAAACTGTCGGAATGCTGCCCGACTTCACGTTGCGTGATGACGGACTTTTCGTTTTCGTGCACGAATTCGATGGGGTCTTCAATCGTGATCACATGCTTTTTGTACGAGCGATTAATGAGATTGATCACCGCTGCCAATGTGGTCGATTTACCCGAACCCGTCGGGCCGGTGACGAGGACCAGCCCACTTCGCAGATGAGCAAGGTTGGCAACGGATTCTGGCAGGCCAAGATCATCCACCGTGAGAATCTTATCGGGAATCTGTCGAAAGACAGCACCACGGCCATGGACCTGGCGGAGATAGTTACAACGAAAACGGGCGACACCTTCCAAGCCATACGCAAAGTCCAGGTCTCCGGTGTCTTCATAGGACTTCCATTGATGCGGACGGCATATCTGTGTCAACAACGTTTTGAGACTGTCTTCGGTGAGTACGGATTCGCCCTTGATGGCTTGAAGTGTGCCATGAATGCGATACTTGGGTGGCAGACCTTCGAGCAGGTGAAGGTCGCTTGCGTTGTCGTCTTTGACTTTGCGGAATAGTCGATCGATATCAGCCATTTGTTTTGTCAGGGACTAGGGACTAGCGACTAGGGACTAGGGGTAAGACAATCAAATCACAGGTCATGATTTTGCCTTTTCCCTAGTCCCTAGTCGCTAGTCCCTGGTCCCTCCCTTTCACTTAAACCGCTTGGGGTTTTCAGAGACTTTGAATGCTTCTTCCTTGGTGATCAGTCCGTCGGCAATGAGTTTGTCCAGCGAGTCATCCATCATGACCTGGCCTTGCTTGCGGCCGGTTTGCATCATGGATGGAAGCTGATACGTCTTGGCATCGCGGATGACATTGGAAACGGCATTGACCACGTTGAGCACTTCCAAGGCAACGACGCGGCCTTTGCCATCCTTACGCGGGATCAGGCTCTGGGAGATAATGCCACGCAATGATTCAGAGAGCATGGCACGGATCTGTGCCTGCTGATCTTCCGGGAAGACGTCGATGATGCGGTCAATGGTTCGGGCAG
>JBICHS010000329.1:0-4364 GCA_043101135.1 Phycisphaeraceae bacterium JB051 | reverse complement strand
TGCAAAAGATAAAAAGAAGAAGTCCAAATCGCTGGCTTCCAAGCTATATGCGGACTACAAACCAACACACGCGCACCAGACATCACGTTTAAAAGACATGCACGTGTTCCGCGCGTTTCAGCCACTCTATGGCGCGTTTTTGCTGGACTATCTTGGGCAGTCGGATAAGCACGAACGCATGCAGATCATGGAGTCGCTGCTGGAGATGCCCGGCTCGGTCGCGCGAAAAGTCCGCGTGCCTCATTACGAACATTTACCTCCGGGCAATCTTGCAACGGAGTTGGTAGACCCTGCACTGATTCAAGCAGGTTTATACACACAGGAAGAACTCTACCCACCAAGGCCGCATGATCAGGATTTGGCGTACGGCGAAACGCCCAAGTTCCCGATTCCACTTGCAGAGAAGATGGCGGAGTTCTTCCGCAGCAAGGTGAAACATTCGGGGAAGGTGCCGATCACTGCGGTGTGGTGTGTGGGTGATCTGGTGAACATGGGGGGCAACTTCAATGACTACATTCAGACCCATGATCTTGCCAAGCAGGAAGGCGTGGTCTTTCGACATTTGCTGCGTATGATTCTACTTTGTGAAGAGTTCATGCAGATCACGCCCCATGGCATGCTCGAAGAGGCCTGGCATGCTGAACTCAAGGAACTGATTGATATTCTCACCACGAGTTGTCGCGAGGTGGACCCGATGTCGACGGACGAAACGTTGACGCAGGCAGGGACCGCAACGGATTAAACCGATCCGCCACTGCGTTGCAGGAGCGTCCAGTGGAACTTGCAAGTGCGCACAGAATGCCACTGGATTCCCGCCTGCGCGGGAATGACGAGATATGGAAACCCACTTACAGATCGACTTCAATCACACCACCATCAACGGCAGCGCATGAAAAACCCGGCCAAGATGACCGGGCTATGTATGTTTGAGATGTCTGTTGGCTGTGAGTTACTGCACGATGAGTTGACGCAGCATTTGTTGGGTTTTGCTGGCCTGGCCGGTCTTGTTGTACAGCTCCATGAGTTTCATACGGATGGCTCGGCGGACTTCATCGCGGCGTGTAGCTTCAAGTGTGTCTTCAAGCATGCGGATCGCTTCTTCTTTGCTGGACGTGTTATCGTCAATGCCCATGATGGCTGCAACTGAGCATGCGGTCGGATTGTCCACAACAGCTGTGTATTCCTTGATGAGACTGAAGATATTCTGGAACAATGCCAACTGGTCGCCTGTGATTTTGGGCTTATCGGCAACGGTCTGGAACATACTGTCACTGGGAGATTGATACTGCGCATAGACATGTTGGTTGTCAGCCTGTGCGTCATTGGATTTGAACTGGCTGATGGTCATGCCGACGATCACGCCCAGCAGGCCGATGATACAGAGTTGGTATTTACGATTGCTTGTGTTTTCTTTCATATGGCTAATTCCTTGTTGGTGGTTTGGTGTTGATCTGATTCTGATGCATCGTTTAACGTTGAGGGCATTGAGCCAACCATTGGCAGATGCCCGGGAACTTGCGGGGAAAGGGACATGCCGTTGGGCAATGTCGGTAGCGACATGCTCGGCAGCGATGTGGGTAGTGACATACCACCCTGTAAACTGACATTCATATGGCTTGAGATGTTAAATGGATTTTGCTGCGGCCTGGACAAGATGGCTAAACCCACAAACAAACCCAGCGTCATCACCGCGGCTATGGCCAGACGTCTTGGCCATTTGCGTTTGGGCAGCTTGGCGTGACGATACGTGATGTCTGCAACCAGATCACCGGGATACTTCAAGCCGTCATAGGCCTTGCGAGCCTGTTGTTTTGTGATGGATTTGTCTGACATATCAATCATTCCATTTACTTCGCAGTTGCGCGATTGCCTGAGATAACGTTGCTTTAACCGTGCCTTGCGAGACGTTCATGATTTGGGCGGTTTGCTTCGTGGTGCAGTGCTCAAAGTAGCGCAGGGTGATGACTTCGCGTTGCCGATCTGAGAGCGTTGCAATGTATCGGTGAAGTAAATCAGCATGTTCTTCCTGCTGGAGTTGGTCAGTCTGTGAATTGTCCTGATGTCGATGGCCGATGAGTCGCAGGCGTGCCCAACGCTTTTGGCGTGCTGCGTGGCGCTTGAGTTCACGACAGACATTTAACGCGATGCCAAGGGACCACGTTTTGAACGTTGATTGTTCATCAAAGCGGTGCATGTTTTGCAGCACACGCAAAGCCGTCTCCTGCGTTGCTTCCATCGCAAGATCGGTTTGATCGACATTAGCCAATGCAAAGCGATACCACGTGTCCTGCATGTCTCGGAGCAGGATGGTTTGAGCTCGTTTGTCGCCCGCCTTTGCCAACGTCAACACGTCATCATCGCGCTGCAACCGTGTCATGTGAGACAGCATTGCAGGGCGGGTTGGTGGTGATGTTGGAGGGCAACTTGCTTGGGTCATGTACCTATGAGTGTAATCCGGCAGCGGTTGGTTTAGTACATGAAATACTTTTTTATAAAAAAGCGAGTCTGACACGTTGCCGTATGAATCTCCCATCCCTGTGACGATACCGTTTGATATTCCCACCTCTGTTGCATCCGGTGGGTTTATACTTCATCACGAAAGCAAAGGGTTGTGAATGATCTGAAAAACCATTCACTGATTCCATACGCAACCGCGAGTCTCAATCCGGGATCATTGGATTTCCGGGGGATCCAAGAAGTTCCGGGGGACCGGGGAGTTCCGGGGAAAATTCCGGGGAAATTCCGGGAGGAATGGACCGGGGGCCAGGAGACTCGCGGTTTTTAAAAACGAAAAAGCCCAGAGACCTCATCAACAGTCTCTGGGCTTTTTTGGAATGGTGATTTGGCAGTTGTTAACTGAGTTGCTCGATACAGGATTGGTCATGAAGGATTTCAGGATTGAGGATAAGCACGATCGTGCCATCACCCATTTGGGCACCGCCTTGAATCAGTTCATTGCCGTCTTCCATGCCATCAATTTTGCAGAGCACGATTTGCTGGATGCCGAGCACATCATCGATTTTGACTGCGACGGTGGAGCCTTCATTCCGCACGAGCACGAGAATTTGCCGTTCATCTTCAGTTGTTGACTTCTTACACAGGTGGCTGGGGATATCGAGGATCCGTTTGAGTTCAACCAGCGGGTAAGCCGAGTCATTGTGATACGTCAGCTGGCCATGTTCCATGACGGTATTGACGGTCTGGGGATCAATGCAGACGGTTTCCTGGATGCAGTTAAGGGGCAAGGCATATTTCTGCCCTGCGACTTCAAGCAGGTAGGCGGACATGATCTGCGTGGTGACAGACTTGGGCAGTTCGACGGTGAAGGTGGTGCCTTGCCCGAGTTTGGTTTGAATACTGATGTTGCCACCGGCTTCATCAATCATTCGCTTGACGACATCCATGCCAACACCGCGGCCGGAGACGTCGGTGATCTGTTCGGCAGTGGAGACCCCCGAAGCAAAGAGGCAGTTGATCAGCGCTTCTTCATCGAGCTCTGCACCGGGTGCAATCAAGCCGATGGACTCTGCCTTGGCTTTGATTTTATCCAGTCGGATACCACCACCATCATCGGTGATGGCGAGCATGATGCGGGAATCGGACTCGGTGATGTCGACGCTGATATGTCCCTGTTCGGGCTTGCCTGCAGCGATGCGGTCTTCAGGTTTTTCAATGCCATGATCAGCAGCGTTACGCACCATATGAACCAGTGGTGCATCAAGCAGGTCCACGAGGCTTTTATCCATTTCCACCTTGTCACCGGTGACGTTGACTTCAATTTCCTTGCCGGACATACGAGCAACATCACGACAAAGACGGGGGACTTTCTGAAGCAAGGTACCCACGGGCACACAGCGAATGGACATGATGCTGTTTTGCAGTTGCTGACTCAGCGAACTGAACGTTTCGTTGGTTCGTTTGAGCGTATTGATGAGTTTGCGTTCAGCCTGACTGAGAATCATCTGGTTGTAGACATTGGAATACATGTCACCGACGACGATGAGTTCACCGACATATTCCAGGAATTTATCGATGTAGGCTTCACTGACACGCATGGTTTTATTGGTGTCATGCGACTTGCTGGACTTAGCGGGTTTCTTGGCTTGGGCATCCTGGGCTTGGGGTTCAGAATTCTGATCTTTCGCTTGAGCTTGAGGTGCCGCGGCTTGCTCAGTCGTCTCTGATGCAACGGGCTGGGCTTGCGGTGTGTCATCCTCATGCGAAGGAATGGCATTGGGATCAATGGTATTGAGTTTTTCTTCCAACACGGCAATGGCTAAATCATCGAGCCCGATGGTGCTGGCAAAGACATCCAGTGTTTCGATCAACTCATCAATCACATCACGGGCACCCGCATCTTCGGT
>JBICHS010000328.1:0-10859 GCA_043101135.1 Phycisphaeraceae bacterium JB051 | reverse complement strand
GCACCCATTGCCTCGACATCGAGCATGAAATCACCATTGCCGTCACTGACGACCGTCCCCAATCGCTTGGGGGAAATGGATGAGGGATCAAGCGTTAATTCGATGGTTGCCCCAGCCAGCGGTTCTTCCTGGAGCCTTGCGTCGTTATCAGTGACCACGGTGATCAACTGCTCAGAACCCACCACGACGCGGCCATGCAGTTGATAGGGGCTGCAGCCGCCGACAGTGATGCCCACAAGCAATAAGACAAGTGACATCGCCAGCTTTCGATGAGCTTTCAGTGGATTCATGATGCATGAAACTGGACTGGGCATGGTCACTGCTGTTTGGTCTCTTCTTCGTTTTGAGCTTCGGGCTCTTCGTTTGCCTGCTGATCCGTATCTGCTGATTCAGCTTGCTCTTGTGACGGCGTTTGAGCTTCATCCACCTGTTCAGGGGCGGCTTGCTGCTCGGTCACCGTTTCATCAGTTTCCGCAGGTGGCGTCTGCTGTTTTTCAGCGTCCTGATCCTTGGCTTCTTCCTGTTTGTCGGAGATCGCCTTGCCGTCTTCGCCCAGTTCATCCTTGGCCGGGATCAGGGATCGCGGCTTGGGCGGGCGGAGTTCACCGGCATTGGGAAGGTCCTTAAGCGATGCAAGGCCAAAGACTTCCAGGAACTGCTTGGTGGTCCCGTAAAGCATCGGTCGACCGATTTCCTCAGCACGCCCGACGATCTTGACCAGGTGACGTTCCATGAGGCTTCGCACGGTTTCACCACTGGAAACACCGCGAATGGCTTCAATCTCAGCACGCAGGATCGGCTGCTTGTAGGCGATGATGGCTAATGTCTCCATCGCCGCTGCCGTGAGTTTGTTGCTCTGACGGGACTTATGCAGATTCGCCAACACCTGTGCATACTTGGGCAAAGTCACAATCTGATACCCGCCAGCAAGCTGTTCGATGCGGAAGCTGCGGTTGGAATCGTCGTAAACTTTGTTGAGCTGGTCGATGGCTTCGCGAATGGGCTTACCTGCAACACCGCCGAGAATCTCCGTGAGTTTAGCCACACTGATCGCGCGATCCGTGGTCATCAGGGCCGCTTCCACGCGCAGATCCAGATCCTCGGGAACCGGGACCTCTTTCTTCGGCGTTGCTGACTGTTTCTCGTCAACATCCGAGCTGTCCTGGGCTTCCGGGGAGTTGGTGGCTTGAGATTCAGACGCCTCCTGATCCGTTTGCTCGTCGCTCTGCTCAGTGACTTGGGCGTCTTGAACTTCCGAGTCTTCTGAGGCTTCCGGAGCATCCGGTTTGGAGGGCGGAGTTTGTTCTGTCATGGCAGTATTGTAAGTCAAACAAGCGCTTCCTGCATGCAGAAAGCAGGGATACGGCCTGGCGACTTGAGACTAGGGATGATATTCGTAAGGTTGCTTGTTGATAGGGGGCATCGTCATGTGCCCAACGCAAAATGATCATTCAATGGCGTCTTAAACTCGCAGCCCTGGTCCCTGGTCGCTAGTCACTAGTCCCTTGTGAATCACGGCATCTGAACACGGAACACACTCAACGTCCACAGGTAACGTGAACGCTTGGCTTCAAAACTCACCGCACCCTGTTCGCAGAGCTTGGTCAGTTCGTCAATCACGTCCGTGAGTTCCTTGGAAAAGGGGATCCGAAAGGCGCCGAGCTCTTCGATCTTCTGACCCAGATACTCATTGGCACCATCGAGAATACGTTGGACGTTGGAGAGGCTTGATGTGGCAAAGTACAGAACACCACCGGGTTTAAGGTGGTTCTTGACGTTCTGGAACATGCGAATCACCACGTTGGCGCCGTCTTGGCCACCTGTGGGGACATCCTTGGGATACCAACCGGCGGCACGGCCGGGGAGCTCGGCAATGCCCGAAACGTCGTTAACAATCACATCAAACTTCTGATCGCTGATGGGGGCAAACAAATCACCGCAATGCACCGTCACCTTGTCCTCAAGACCGTGACGCTTGACATTCTCCGCAGCGATTTGGGCGGCACGGGGGACAACGTCCACAGCCGTCACTTTTCCTGCACCATGTTTGGCCAGAAAAATGGCCAACGGGCCGCAGCCACATCCAAGATCCAGCACGTCCTTGCCTTCGATTCCCTCAATGGTCTGGGCAATGCGGCTGGTCGTCAGATTGGGGCAGAAAACTTCGCTGCTGGTTTGCAGTTCCAGTTCCAGATCACCAATCTGAAAGGTTTGAACTTGGTCCGACATAAAAATTACTCCAGGGTCTGATATTGAGATTGTAGATGGTACCCGCAATTGACCGGCAGGCCAACTCAGTGATACCAATCAGACCCACATTGTAACGCATTGATTCAGTTGAGGGGCTCAAGGGACACCGAAAGTGGCGAGATCACGACAGTTTTGTTGGCTTGACCTTCAGGTAAATCAGGCACGTAAACACTCGTATAAGCCACCTGCCCGTCGGGCAATGTCGCAGAAAGGTCATACAAACCCGCAAAGACACGCGTCATCACGCTGCCTCGCGCATCGGTTTTCAAAACACCACGTGATATCCACGTGTCAGCAAACATCTCATCGACCACGTTGCCTGCCCGGGTCATCTGTCCCTTGGCATCCGTCAGGGGCAATCGTGCGGGGGACGCCACCTCATCCACACTCGGTAAGGCAATGTAAATGCCTTGTACCGCCGGATGTGAATAGAGCATGATCAAGGCCGTCCGCACAGCCTCAAGTGAGCAATCCGAGGCAAAGCTCAGATTCGTCACCATGATCGGCACGTTCAGACTTGCTAACCAATCCAGGCCGTTCTGGAGTTTGTGTGGATCGACATCTGCAGGAATATGCACGCCAATGGACCACTGCTCCACGGGGACGAACGTGTTTTTCAGTTCGCTCATCCGCGTCACCGCCTGCTTCACATGCATGGGGTTAAGCACATCATCCATCTGCACCGCCATCGGGACCTGCGGGGAAACCGCTGTCGCCTGCTCATACATTCGGCGGAGCATGACCGTGCTTAGCTGCTGCTCAATGAAATGATGTCCCAGGGCATGACTGTAGAGGTCAATCGCACTGACACGGGTGCCGAACTGGTTGAGAATCTGACGTTGATGCAGTTCCAATGAGGCCATCAGATCACGACGCCCCAGGATCGAGACCCACTCGGTCTGGTGGTTGAGATTGGCTGAGAACACGCTGCCGTAGCGGACGCGCATGCCCAGTTCATTCGCCCAGTTAAGCCAGTACTTGATCCGACCTGTATCGCCTAAACCCATCTCCGGTTCGAGTTGATCCCACCGGCCGATGTCCCCAAGGTTCACGCTGTTAAATACACGAAATAAAGGGGCAGAGAGATTCTGACCTGCAAGAATATCCAAAGGCAATTGGTCACGACTCACCGCCAGTCCCAACGGCATGGCATGACGACGCTGCGTGACTTTGACGTTGACGCCTGAGAGGGGAGTCTGGCCTTGATCAAGCACAATGACCTTCAGATTCTCACGCCGCATCTGGTCGATCCGACTGTGTGCTTCACGCTCCCATGCAGGCATGGATTGAGCTTGGACTGAATGTGAAGTCAGGGCAAGCAACATCAGCGCACACAAGAGCATTGCCACGTTGCAACGCAACAGCATTGCACACTGCTGCATGACACGCCAGATGTTACTGAGTTTCGTCATTCCCGCGCAGGCGGGAATCCAGTGGCATTCTGATGACGCTTGCAGGTTCCACTGGACTCCCGCCTGCGCGGGAGTGACGGATGCTGGACAATGTTGATGCAAGCCCTGCACTTTTGGTATGAAATGGCGTTGAAATGTCAGTTGTTTGTCGCGTCTCAATTCAAAAATTCCAATGCGGCTTCAATGCGCTCTACTGCGACATATCGACCGGATTGGGACTTTTTCTTTGCAACTTTGGGTCCAATAATGTGAGAAAAGCCGAGTTTTTCTGCTTCGGACAGTCTTTGTTCCAAATGTTGAACGTGTCTGATCTCCCCGCCAAGGCCCACTTCACCGAT
This sequence comes from Phycisphaeraceae bacterium JB051, assembly GCA_043101135.1. GTDB lineage: Bacteria > Planctomycetota > Phycisphaerae > Phycisphaerales > Phycisphaeraceae > UBA7800. The sequence goes on along the minus strand of JBICHS010000328.1, from coordinate 6,859 downwards.
GACGCAGACGTTGCCATCGGAGATGCCTACCTGCCGATTCTGGAACGCACCGGCGATGGACATGGCGATGGCAAGGTCGGCTGCAGGTTCGGCGACTTTGAGCCCGCCAACCACGCTGGCAAAGATATCCTGATCCGCCAATCGCAACCCGCCACGCTTCTCCAACACCGCGATGAGCATGGCCAAACGTGATGAATCAAGCCCGCTGGACTTGCGTTTGGCCGACCCCAGAAAGCCCGTTGCCGTGAGCGCCTGGATTTCCACCATCAAACAACGCGAGCCCTGCAGCACCGGGCAGACCACACTGCCAGCCTGGGGCTTGTACTCAGCAGCAAGTAAACCTGTACCGTCAGCCACTTCGACGAGGCCTTCTTCACGCATCTCAAAGAGGCCCACTTCAAGTGTGGTACCGAAGCGGTTTTTAATGCCACGGATAATGCGGTGCGAGTGATAACGATCACCTTCGAAATACAGCACGGTGTCGACCATGTGTTCAAGCAATCGTGGGCCAGCGAGTTTGCCTTCCTTGGTCACATGCCCAACAAGCACCACGCAGCAGCCCTGAGCTTTGGCAAGGTACACCAGCTCCAGACAGCAGGTTCGAAGCTGGCTGATCGAACCCGGCGCTGCTGCAAGGTCGGATTTGTAGATCATCTGCACCGAGTCGATGATCACCACCGCGGGTTGCGTCTTGCGGATTTGCTCTGCGATACGCGCCAGGTTGGTGTCTGCCAGAATCAGCAGGTGGTCGGCCTTTTTGCTGTCGACACCCAGTCGTTCAGCACGCATGCGAAGCTGTTGTGAGGATTCTTCGCTGGTGACATAGAGCACGGTTTTACCACTGCGATTGAGCTTGTCGGCTGCCTGCAGGAGCAAGGTTGATTTGCCGATCCCCGGGTCACCACCAAGCAGGATCGCACAACCGGGAACCAGGCCGCCCGGCAGTGATTGGCCGTTGACATCCCGGCCACCGAGTACGCGATCCAGTTCGCCAATCCCCGTTGGGATACGCGAGATGGGTGCGCGGTCGGCATCCTGCTTGACGATCTCAGACAGTGGCAGGGCAGCGGTCGTGGTTGGGTTTTGACTATCCGCAGCCGTGCCACGATGGGTGTCCTTGGACTGGATCATTTCCTCAAGCGAGTTCCATGCCCCACAATCCGGGCATTTACCTAACCACTTGGGATGAATCGAGCCACAGGAACTACAGACGAATTGTTTGGTTGCTTTGGCCATAGGCTTGTTTTGAGTCTCTCGTTTTAATGCAGTTTAACCACAGATAAACACAGATGCACACAGATCAAGACAGAAAGACATTGCCTCACGCCCGCATTGCTCAAGACGCAAAGACGCGGAGTTTTCAGGACAAGATTTAATGACACTGTCTCTGCCTTTGCGTCTTGGCGTCTTGAGTGTAACGGGCGTGAGATTGTCTTAAATTCAATGTCTTGAATCTGTGTTCATCTGTGTGTATCTGTGGCTAAATGGGTTCGGAACGTTGTGCTTAGACATTACCGCTTGCGTTCCCACACCAGATGGCTCAACTCGGGCACGATGAGTTTCTGCATGGCAAGGTTCACCGCGTTTTTCGAGCCAGGCATCGTGAAGATGAACGTGTCACCTGCCAAGCCTGCCATTGCGCGACTGAGCATGGCGGCGGACTTGACCTGCTGATAGCTGAGCACGCGAAACAACTCGCCAAAGCCCGGCAAGGGTTTGGTGATCATCCGACGGACCACTTCAATGGTGCTGTCACGTCGGGAAATTCCCGTACCCCCGGTGGTCAGAATCACCTGCACTTCGTCGTCTTCAATCCAGTTGTGCAATGTTGAACCAATATGCGTCACCTCATCACGAACCAAAGCCCGGTCGACAATATGATGACCCGCGTCTTCCACGAGTTTGGCAATCAGATGACCACTGCTGTCGGTGTCCAATGTACGCGTGTCACTGATAGTTAGAATCGCACAATTTGCTTTGGTCTCTTTTGCCAAATCACGGTGTTCTGTTGTCGACATCTTGTTATACTCGCTCTCTACGCCCAGACTTGAGTCAAACCACTCTGTCGTTGGGCTGATATTCGGGGCATCCGGACAGACTTATTCAGCCGTTGTCATGCAACCTTAAGTCAGGTTCGGAGTACCGATATGCTACCGCAATCCACACGCCATCGGGAATTGAGTTGTTCGCATGGGAAAACCGACGTCCACGCCATTACCGTATTTCCGCATTCTCAAACATGGGTTGGCTTTGCTCCTGCTCGCTTTTTGCACGAGCTTGATCAGTGGTTGTGCCAGCTCGTCCATGGGGGCCATCGACAAACAAACCAGTGAACTGATTCGTCAACACTGGGCTCAAAGCATGGGGCACGAAGCTTCCGAGCAGATGTATGGCAAGCCTGTGAGTGATGCGCCGGAAGACGAAGGTCGTAACATCGACAAAACGGATTTGCAAACCACCAATCCGCAGGTCAATCAACTGCCCGCACGGACACGCTCTGCGTCTGATCCTGATGAACTGGGCAAGTTATTCAGCGATGACATGACCCATGCTCTGGAGATTGATCTACAGGAGTTGTTGGCCTACGCCATCGCCAACTCCCGTCAGTATCGCTTCCAGAAAGAGACGCTGTACATTGAAGCCTTGAACCTGCTCATGGAAGAACATCTCTGGGGGCCGCGTTTTTTCGCCCAGGTGGATGCCAGCATCTCCGGCACGCCTGAATCCGGGGACTACGATCAGGCTTTGGACATCGTGACATCCTTCGGCGTGACGCATCGTTTACCCAATGGTGGCAGTGTCTCGGCAACGGCTTTGGTCAACTTTGTGAATCTACTCCACGATGCATCCAGTGGTTCAGGTGAAGGCCAGGATGCTGCTATCGAACTTGAGGCGTCCATCCCACTGCTTCGCGGTGCTGGGCCGGTCGCACGTGAAAGTCTGATTCAAGCCAAGCGTGATCTGATCTATGCAGCTCGGAGTTTTGAACGGTATCGCCGTGAATTTTTGATCTCCATTTCAACGCGGTATTACGACTTGATCCGTCGCCAGGCCGAAATTCGTAACCGTAAACGCCAACTCAAATCACTGGAATGGCTCAATGATCAGATGGAAGCGCTGGCCAAGGCAGGGCGTCAACCCAACTTCGAAATTCAGCGTTCCGAACAGCAGGTGCTCTTTGCCCGCAACTCACTGATTAACAGTCAGGAATCTTACGACTCGGCATTGGATAGTCTCAAGCTGCAGATCGGCATGGCGATGAATCAGTCCTTGGTGCTCAAGCCGATTGAGCTGCAGATTCCCGAACCCTTCCTTGAACCGGAAAAGCAATCACCACCGCGTGGGACTATCGTCTGGACCTGCAGACCAGCCGAGATCAGGTCGACGATGCCAGCCGTGGCGTGCGTAATGCCCGTAATGATTTGCTGCCGGACTTGGATATCAATGCATCGTTGACCCTCAATACCGATTCAAACAAAACCAATGCCGGTGCGGACTTTGAAGCGGGTGACAGTGACTATTCACTGGGCCTTTCCTACGGAGCGCCATTGGATCGTCGCCGTGAACAATTGGCATTGCGTCGGTCAGTAATCACACGTGAACGTGCCTGGCGGGACTACACACAGAACCGTGATGAAGTGGCGTTGGAAGTGCGTTCGTCGATTCGTCAGATTCAACAGTCACGTTTTTCGCTGGCATTGCAGCAACGCAATATTGAAGTCTCTGCCAAGCGTGTGCGTAACGTGGTGCTTCGTTTGCGTGAGTTGGGATCGCGTGACTTCACCGAAGCGCAGGACGACTTACTTGAAGCAGAGAATACACGTGATGCAGCGTTGCGTGACTTGCGTGTGAGTATTCTCCAGTACCTGCTCAACACCGGTCAGATGCGCGTGGACAACCTTGGCCATTGGAATGCGCCGGTGAATCTGGTGCCGATGGTTGACCCGCAGTCCCCGCAGAGCCCGGACAAAATGATCAAAGATATGAATCAAGCCCAGGAAGAACTCCTGAAGGAAGCCGATGAGTTACTCAAGAAAACCAAGTGAAATTGTGATGAGCCCTTACGCCCGTCGTGGTGGGGTGATGATCTGGCTGGTCCTGTTGATCATTCTGGCTGTCGTTGTCGGCGGTGGTTATGCAGCCTATCGCTCCTTCTCCAAACCAGCGACCAGCGCGTTGACCGCCCAGTCACTTGCCACCCATCGTGTCACGCGTGGCAGCTTTGACATGCTCGTGATTGCCAACGGTGAAATTGAAGCCAAAAACAAAGTCGAAATCAAAAACGAAGTCGATGGCAATACCACCATTATCGACGTGGTTCCCGAAGGCACGCAGGTCAAGAAGGGCGATGTCCTGATTCGTTTGGCTGACGATGACATTCGTGACAAGATCGAAACCGAAACACTCAGTGTCGAACAGGCTCAGACGGATAAGCTTGCTGCTGAGCAGGATCATGCCATCCAACTCAACGAAGCGGACAGTGATCTCAAAGCCGCTGAACTCAAGTTGGAGTTAGCCAAGTTGGACCTTGAAAAATGGACGCTCGGTGATGATCCGAAAAAGACGCGTGAGCTCAACGTTGCTGTCCAGAAGGCAACGCGTAATCTCCAGCGTGCCAAGGAAGAACTCGAAGCTTCCGAGCAATTATACAAGGAAGATTTCATCTCTCGCAGTGAACTGGAAGATGACCGCCTGGATGTGATCGAAGCCGAGTCCGCGCTCAAGACCGCGATGCTTGATGTCGAGGTGTACAAGAAATACACAAAGCCCAAGGAACAGAAAAAAGTCCAGTCGGATGTGGATGAAGCCGCTGCTGCATTGGAACGCACCAAGCGTCGTAATCAAAGTAAGATCGCCCAATCTCAAGCCAAGTTGCAAGGCAAGATTCGCACGCTTGCCATCCGTGAAGACCGCCTCGAAAAACTCCATGAGCAGTTGTCTTTCTGTGTGGTCAAAGCGCCGCAGAACGGCATGGTGATTTATGCCACCACGGTCGGCGGTTGGCGTCGGCGTAATGATCCGATCGTGCAAGGCAAGTCCGTTCGTAAGAATGAGTCGTTGATCGTGTTGCCCGACACCAGCCAGATGGTTGCTTCGGTGAAGGTGCATGAATCACTGGTCGGCCAACTCAAGGCTGGGCAAAAAGCGATGATCACCATTGATGCCACCCCCGGTCAGCCCATTGGGGGCGAAGTCTACGAAATCGGTGTCATGGCAACCAACGGCGGATGGATGAATCCCGACCTGCGTGAATACACCGTCAAGATCGACCTGCCCCCCAGTTCCGGTGAAGACCTCAAACCGGCGATGCGTTGTTCATCACGCATTCTCACTGGGCGCGTTGAGAATGTCCTTTTCGTGCCCATTCAATGCGTGGTCACCGTCGGTAAACAAAGCTATGTCTACGTGCGTGAAGGTGATCAATCCATCCGCCGCAAAGTCACCACAGGCCGCTCAAACGAAAGCATCGTTGCCATCCTCGACGGCATTGAAGAAGGCGATCGCGTAATGATGGTCCCACCCGCCCAAGTCGAACAGGCCGGTAAAGGCAAGGGCAAACCAGGCAATGAAAAAGATGCCGAAGGTGCAACAAAACCCGATGCCAAACCAAAAGCCGCTGATAAGCCCAAACCTCAAACGCCCGCCCATCAGGAATCTGAATAAGCGATCTCACGCAGTCAAACACCCGTAATATACACACAAACATACCTGCACCGGATTCACATCCGGTGCTCAGTTCTTACACGTCGCCAAGATGGTTGATTTAATGGGTTAGTAGATTCAAAGTCTTCGGATGATACTTTCGAAGATAACTTTCAATATTCCTGCCATAGTTGCCATTGTTTTTATATTCGACACAATTTTTGAAAACGATTTGATCGATTTCCTTGAATTGTTTTTCGTCTATGTAATGCCGATCCATTGCAAAATAGGTTAGTCCAACATATCGATCGACTGACTTGCTTGCAGGATTGGAAATGACTTGGTGAATCACTGGGACTAATTCCTGAAACATGGTATATGACAATTGTTCTGCATCAATGAATTGTCGAATCCACAGACTAACAATTGTTTTTCTCAAGAACTGCGGATGGACTTTAAGCTGATTGATGATTTCGTATGCCATCCATCGTATCGTATTGGGTGAAATTTCTTTGTTTACGTATGCACGAACAAGTAATTGGTCGGAGTATTTTTCGAACTCGTCTCTGACAAACCTTTGGTAATCCTGGTAACCGAATGGATCTTCCGACGGCCCAATCAAGCGAATATACGTACGTTTTGATTGTCTGGTCTGTGTTGTAAAACACGTGAGCTTAAACAGGACCTTCATCGTCATATTCAGCTCTTTGTCTGACATTGATTTTGCTGAATAGCGTTTTGAGATTTCTTTGTATGCAGGTAGATCACGATAATGGTCGCTGCTGGATAAATGCATCAGCAATCTTGTCGTCGACACCCATTGTGGATGATGCTCAGCTAGCCATGGTGATTGATGAACGATCATACATACCGTCGAAACGACAAGTAACAACACACACGACCATGCGGTGATGTAGATGGTTTTACGATAGCGTTTGATGGACATGGCATATTCCCCGTGATGTTATTATTGAACATCAGCGATTGGAATAACGCAAGCATTTTTTGTAGCTTAGTCCAACGGCTTGTCGTACTTGTACAAGTCGCCGGAGTCTTCGGCCATGTAGAGATCGCAGTCGATGAGGACGATGCCTTCCTGATTGCTGCCACGGACTTTGTTCCAGCGTTTGAGAATCTTGCCTTTGCGTGTCATGGCTAAGAGGATGTTGGGTTTGTCCCATATGCCAAGCAGGCGATTGTTCTTTGCGTCCCAGGT
>JBICHS010000327.1:0-7894 GCA_043101135.1 Phycisphaeraceae bacterium JB051 | reverse complement strand
ACGTCCTTGAGTGTGCCATCGTCGAGCAGTTCGCAGACGAAGCTTGCCTTGGAGGAACCAATGAGGAAGGTACGCCCGTTGCTACGAAAATGCCTGAAATACAGGGGTGTACGGATGCGCCCGTCGATCATGCCCGGGTCTTCCTGGAAGATACTCAGCAGTCGACTGGTCTTGGTTTTGGGGTCCACTTCCCACAGACATTGGTCAGCAATGATGTGGGTATGCTGCTGTGGGTCAAAGCCGGTGCCGGGGCCGCCGTACTTGGGGGAACCGAATTTTTCGATTGCTACGTTTTGAAGTTTGCTATCCCAAGCCAGAACGCGTTTGGGATTCCAGCGTGATTCGACCACCCAGAGTTTGCCATCCGGTGCGACGGTTAAGCCATTGGGGTTGACCATGCGCTGGATATCGAACTTGCCCTTGTATTTCCCGCCGGGATGTCCGAGGCGTTTGATGAGTTGACCGTTGGGATTAAGTACGAGCACCTGATGCGATAACTGGTCAGAGAGATACATACGGCGATCGGGGCCGACGGTGATGTTCTGCACTTGAACGTTGGGCAGTGTGGTCAGCGCTTTGATGTTTTGATGACTGTCAATGGTGACGAGTTTGTTGTCATCAACCACTGCAACGAGTTTGCCATCGGGCGCAGAAGCCAATCGCCCAACCCCCGGAAGCTTGATCATGCCAACTTGTGTCCCTGTACTGATATCGTGAATGAAGATGGCTTGTTTATGTTTGGTAGCGATGTACAGCTTGTCACCAACCAAAGCCGTTCCGATGAGATTTAACCCTTTAAAATCAGGGTTTTTTGATGCAGGCCCGACGTTGACCGAATCGACAGTGATGTAACGATTGTTATGACCAACGCTGCCTGATGCGGTGGGAAAGTTGACGGGTTTACCTGAATCAATGTCGTAGCGAACGAGGCTGACGAATTGATCGAAAGCCCAATTGCCCTTTTCGGTTCGCTGGCCCCAGGCACGCCCGTCCTGTACGACATAGAGGTATTGATCATCAGCAGCGATCAAAGAGCGTTGGATGCCAAGACCATGCATATGTCGATAGCCTTGAAGGAACTTGCCATCGGCGTCGAGTTTGACGAGTGACTCGCCGCCTTCGGTGATGGGTGCTGCCAGGAAGATGTTCTTGCCGTTGGTGGTTGCTTCTTCAAAGGTCGAGTGATTGGGCCCCCAGCTATGCCAGGTATTGTCATCGCCGTTTGCAAAGCGCATCAGGTAATGAGCTTTGATGCCTGCGTGGGTGACACCCCGCCAATGGTAGGCACCGGGGGTGACGAGTTTGCCGTTGTGATCAAGCCCATCCCAGAGGACACGTTGTGATCCAGCTTTGAATTCATAACCCGAGACGAGGTTGCGGATGGGGTTGCCGTTGGCATCTTCGATGAGGATCGATGCTTTGCCATCAGTCGGTTGTTCAAAGTCGATGGTGATCAGACTGTGTTGTTGGTCGATGGCTTTTTGATACGACTTGATATCAAAGGTCGCCCAGTCTGATGGGTTGGTGGACATGGGTGTAAACCGGGCGCGATGATCAGCATGGTGATAGCGCGTGGTGTGCGTGCTGGGGTTGGAGCCGGTGGTGGTTCGCGAGACTTGCAAGCCGAAAGCGAAATGCGACCAGTCTTTGGCATCGGTGATGAGTTTGGTGATAGGAACCTTGAAGTGATAAATCAGATGCTGACCGGACTGCTTGATGGTCGCGTCTTGATCGGTGAGTAAGACATGCGAAGTGCCAGCAAGGCCAAGCTGGAGATTGAGCTTTGCGTCGTCTGCCTGTTGTGTCACACGAACGCGCACGCCAAGAATGTCTGCGCCTTGATCGAAGGCGATGTCAACCGGGGACTGCAACGGATCTGTCAGCGATACCCATGTCGGATCAGGCCCCATGAGAAAGGATGGCTGAGCGAAAAGTCTGGGCGTAAGGATCATCAACAGCAGCAGCAGACTGCTTGCGATGGTGCGTTGGGACATCGATTCACTCCGTGATTGCAGTGATAACTGCTTGGTAGGTATTAAGGGTTAAAAAAGGGTAAAAAGAGGTACAAACAATGGTATTGGGCCAAAACAAGCAATCTTTTACTGCCAAAAAGGCGAATCAATACCCCATGGCTTTGTTGAAATTGCTGCCTTGAGCGGTGTAGCGCCCGAGGACGACACGGTGGTCACTGTAATTGGTGCTCAGATTCCAACCACTGAATCCCAGAAAGATGGCATTGGATGGGATAGCAAGATGTCCGCCAACGGAGCCACCGTTTCGAATGAAAGCGTCATTACTGGTGTTGTCGGATTCATAGCGGAACCAAAGTGCTGACCCGTCAGCGCGAGCAACGTTGCCACCTTCAGGATTGCCCGTGAAAGAGGATGACCAATCATTGACACCTTGTGGGTTCCAGTGATTGGTTTCAACTGAACCACCGTTGTTACCCTGGCTGGTGATCGACGTGTTACAACGATCAGCCCATGTCGCGGGGTTTCTGATCTGTTGATAACCACGGTACTGACCAGCAAGCAAAAGTCTTTCCTGTGTCATTTTAAAATCGGCTGTACTGGCAGGCCAAAGTGCATAGCTGTTACGGTAGTAATTGTAAGGACCAGGGTCATTGGGGTTCGTGGAAAGGCGAATGTTGTTGGGGCAGATCATGATATCAGCTGTATTGAATCGCAGTCCCTGGGTGCCATGCGTCTGCCCATCAGGGCCACCCAAGTTGGATGTGAGTTGTAAATCACCGCTGAGATAGTTGCTATACAGGGAATAGAAATCGGGGTTGTAGCTGAAGCTGCCATGAACATTATAGCCGTGATAGGATCCGCGCATCCAAACGTTCTTGTTGTCAGCCAGATAACTGAAGCTGGCTATATTGAGTTGTCTGAGGTTCGACAAACACTGTATTTTCCTAGCCGAATCACGCGCCTTACCCAAGGCAGGTAAGAGGATCGAAATCAACAGCGCGATGATTGAAATCACCACCAGTAGTTCGATGAGTGTGAAAGCGTTCGTGCGTTTAAATGACGTGGACATGGTGTTCTCCAACCTGTTCGGATGTGCGCACAACCAACACATCACCTGCGTGCAACGTTACCGTGCAGCAGCAATCTCTTCTTCAAAAACCGGTGACAACGACGTGTGACTCAGTTCATTGTTTTCCCGCATTTCATCAAGCTTTTTCAAGGCAATGTCCAAAGCCTGCGGTGCATCAAAGCCCAATCGGTGAATGGAAATGGGACTGGGTGCAGGCCAGGGGAAGTTGCAATGCGCGATGACCTTGACCTGGTCGGTCACACCTGCAGCAATGAGTCCGGAAGTGGCATGTTCAACCAGGTTGTCGTCCATGATGATCATGCCATCAGGGCGAACGGTCTGGTGTGGGTTAAACAAAAGATGTGTGATGTTGGCAGCACTGTTGGCTTCTTTCTGGGAGATCAAGAGATTCCAGTAAGGCTTGATCTCCATGCCTAATGCTTTAGCGCCGTGAATAAGGTGCTGCGTTTGGCGCTCCATCAATCCGCCAACGGTGAGGACCGCAATGCGTTTGCATTGAAGCTTTGCCAGGCGTTCCAATGCACGATCCACAAAGGCATGCATGTTCAAAGAAATGGTGGAGTAGTGACCATCCCGCCCGCGCTGTGTGCGAAACGCAATCTTGGGTATCTGGCGATTCTCAAGGATGCCGGTCTCTGCAAGCTTGTGAGGTGATGACGCAAAGATAATGCCCGCGGTACGACGCGATTCAATCAGTCGACTGAGTTGGCCCATGCCTTCAGAGTCAATATGACCATCGACACCATAAAGGCACTTGAGTCGCTTGGGACCTTGGGTATCAATACCTGCTGCCGCCTGGACGAGTACGGTGTAAAACCGTGGCCAAAGTTCTTCAGAGACATGCGGGTGATTGCCGAACGCCAACTGATAGTTGTAAAGATGCGGTGGGTGTTGAACAACGCGCGTCCCCTGCCCACGTCGTGCTTCGACAAAGCCGTCATCCTGTAAATCGGTCAGAGCACGATTGACCGTCATGGGGCCTGCGCCATATTGCTGTTGGATGGCCACGCGCGTCGGGATCGTCTGCCCGGGGCTGATCTTGCCACTGATGATCTCACCGCGAAGGTCATCTCGAATTTCGTCGTATCGCGAAGCCATGTAAGACTCACTAAAAAAGATATCTCGAAAGATTGACTTACTACTACTCAATTCTATTATTACCGATAGTTAAGTCAATCAATCGAAGTAATAAATCTTACTTCCCTTCCAGCAAGCTTAAGATTTAAACTTACTAAACACGATCCAACAAGAAGTTACAACGCTCATTTTTCAAGGTTTTGCTCCCATGATCCACCCCAGACGCACCTTCGTTCAAAAACTAAAATCCACAGCCAAATGCGCTGCAACCGCATTCATGACACTGGCAATAAGCTCAACACCCCTCTTTGCAGCCAGTAATATGATCGGCCGCCAGAGTCAGAATGAAGGCATCAATGCCGTGCCCGTTCCGCAAGGTCAGAGCGTTCAAATTGATGGCAAGCTCGATGACTGGGACACCTCCGGGCGCATCTGGATTTTTGCTGACAAGGACATTCGCAACGACTATTCAACGCAGGTCTCGACGATGTGGGACAAGGACAATCTCTACCTTGCCATCGACTGGAAAGACCCCACACCGATGTTCAGCAACATCGATCCAGCTTTCAATCCCAGCTATGGTTGGAAGTCTGACTCGGTTCAACTGCGCGTGAAGGTCGGCGACAAACCCTTGTGGATCACCACGTGGTACTACACCGCGCGCAAGCAACCAGTCCTGCACTTCTCCTATTGGCAACATCCCAATAAAGACAAAGCCGGACAGGATCAACTCCTGCTCATTGCCAAGCCCGGTCAAACGCAGTTCGGTGAAGGCGCAGCCATGGCGTACCGCGAACATGAAGACGGCAAAGGCTATGTTCAGGAAATCAAAATCCCCTGGCAACTGCTCTACCGCAACAACCCACAAAATGATGCGACACCCCATGCGGGCAAAGTCATGCAGATGGGCATGGAGTTTCTCTGGGGTGATCCAACGGGTGAAGTCTGGCCGATCCATCGCTATGCAGACAACATGCAACCGGGCGCCACTTCACGCGAGTTTTTCTGGACCGCCCGCAACTCATGGGGCAATCTCAAACTCATCGCTGAGAACAACATCGCCCAACGCAAGTACATCAGTGATGAAGCCAAACTCGAAGGCACATTGCCCATCCGCATCACCATCCCCAAGTCAGCTGCACGTTTCACCATTGCGATCAATGATGCCAACGGCAAGCGTGTCCGCAATCTTGCAGGTGACATGGATGTGCAGGAATACACCGTTGCCACCACCGACACCACGCGCACCATCGAAGCCAAATGGGACTTACTTGATGACAAAGGCATGATGGTCAAGCCCGGTCAATATCAGGCGATCGGCTTAACGCAGGACGGTTTGAACGCCGAGTATGAAATGTGCTTCTACAACCCCGGCACACCGCCATGGGATGTTCAGGCTGGTACAGGTGCATGGGGCGCAGACCACTGTGCACCCCTTCGCGCAGCAACCGCGGGTGATTGGATGATCCTCTCATGGCAGTTTGCTGAAGGCGGTCATGGCATCATCGCACTGGGGCCGGATGGCCTTAAAAAATGGGGTGAAAAGCGCGGCGCTATCCAACTAGCTGCCGACGAACAAAGCGTCTACGCCGTCCCCGCTGGCTGGCATATCAAGAAGGATGTCATCGTCCGCATGAACCGTGACGATGGTGCCTACAAGCCTTTCGTGATGAATGGACAGGAACGCCCACTGGAACTACCGGTTGAAGACATCGTCGGTTCTGACGTATGGACACCTGCTGGGATGGATGCGCACGGCAAGCACCTTCTGTTACTCGTCAATGAAAAAGCAGCGGCCAGTGAAAACGCAACATCACCACAACATATCAAACACGATGGCCCTGCACTCACCGGCAAAGGCAAGATCGCTTGGATCGACAAACAGACCGGCAAGCTGGTCAAGTCCGTCGACATCGCGGCATGCACCGGTATCACCGAAGCAGCCGATGGCACGATTTACACCATTGACGAACACAACGTCTACCAACTCAAAAATGACAAACTCGTCAAACTCAATCTGCCAAACGTTGCCAAGCCCTCATCCATCACCACGGATAAGCAAGGCAATCTGCTCATCACCGACCTGGGCCCAGACATGCAACTCAAAGCCTTTAACACCGCTGGCAAGCTGCTCTACACCTGTGGCATCAAGGGCTCTCGCCCCATTCGTGGTGAGTTTAACGAGCAAGCCATGTATAACATGACCAGTGTTGCAGTCGATCAAACGGGCAAAGTCTGGACCGTTGAAAACTGGGATTATCCCCGCCGCGTCTCCGTCTGGGACCCGGCCAACGGCAAGCTCATCAAGGACTACATCGGTAACACCGGCTATGCAGGCACTGGTTGCACACTCGACGAAACCAATCCAAACATCGCCTACGTCGGCCCGATCCAACTGGCTCTGAACAAACAGGATCGTACCTGGAAAGTCACCAACATCCTCTGGGTACCCGACCAAACCAAGCACGAAAGCTTTGTCATCAGCCCCGGCTCGCATGTTCTGGGTGAACACTTCACAGCTAACATCAACGGTCAAACCCGTAGCTACTACTATCAACCAAGCTATCGCAGCTTTAATGGTCACGTGTTCTTTCTAAAACGTGGCTTGAGCATGGTTCCCGTTTCGGCGGTCACCACCGTCGGACGCATCTGCGATGCCATTGCACATAACGGCAAAGTTTCAGGCGAACTCTGGGACGAATTTAAAGACTGCGACCCCTTCGACGGAGTTTACTGGAATGATGCCAACAAGGACGCCAAAGTCCAGCGCAGCGAATGCGTCATTGTCCCCTTTGCACATGCAAAAAAACAGGACCGTCGCGTGCGTCAGGCACTGCCCCTCTTTAGCCGATGGGGTCAGCGTTGCAAAATGGATATGTCCTTCTATGTCGGCAATCACAAGGGAACCTACAAGTACACTCCGCTGGGTTACACCGACGAAGGTGCCCCGATCTTCGGTCCCGAAAGTCTCTCCGGCCCGTTGTACGATGACTCCGCTGACTATGTCCCCGTGGATTCAGAAAATATTCTGTTGAATCTGAGCTATAAGAATTATGCTTCGGCTTCACGCATCGCAGGCATTGACATGAAGACCCACGAAACACTCTGGGATTATCCTAATCCTTATCCCGGCGTTCATGGTTCACATAAAGCCACCATGCCCAAGCCCGGCATGGTCATCGGCCCGCTCAAGATTGCTGGCGTTGCCAAGGTCAACGATGAAATTGGTCGCGTGTTTTTGATTCGTGGCAATCTCGGTCAGGACTTCATCATGACCACCGACGGCCTTTTCGTCGGCTCCATGTTCCGTGATGGTCGCATTCCCGCTGAAACGTTACCGAGCAAGGAAAGCCAACTCATCGGGCGTCCGATGGGCGGCTTTTCCAATGGTGGTGAACCTTTCAATGGCTGGTTCGGCAAACAGGCGGATGGCAAGATTCGCATGACCACGGGCTTCCCTCGTCAGGCTGCCATGATCCTCAACGTCACCGGCCTGGATTCCATTAAACGCCTTGAAAAACAGACCATTTCCGTTAACGACGCAGTCCTGGCACAGGCTGACAAAGACAACCTTGCTCGCGCTCAACGTGATGCCAAACCCAAGCATTACGTCGTCACACCGGCGGTCAACAAGCTGCGTATCGACGGATCAGATCGTGAATGGCCTCAACAACCGCGCATGGAAATCCAGCGCACCGGCTTCCCGCAAAAGGGTTCGGCACGCATGATCTATGACGATGAAAATCTCTACCTG
>JBICHS010000326.1:0-3987 GCA_043101135.1 Phycisphaeraceae bacterium JB051 | reverse complement strand
GCAAAAAGTTACCGGCCCAACAGCCGATTCCAGAAATGTTCTGCTAAAGCTCGTGCACCGGGATTGTTACGAATAAAATCAAATCCGCCCTGATCCACTCGCCGGCGGGGAATCCGGGGCAATCGCCTGGCCAAGCGTTTATCACCAAGCATCCGCGAAAGATAGCGATTGGTGTGTTCGATCATCTGCTTGCCGGTCTGCGGTTCGGGCGCATCAGGACCAAACCGGATACGAATCCGAGGAATGCCTTTACCAAAACCTTTATGCGGATAGATCACGCTGCGTTCCCAAAATCTGGATCCCTGTGACAAGCTTAACGCGCCAAGTCACCAACTATTTTCACATTTACCGTAAACCGATCAGGGTTTGATGTCCAGTGAAATTTTGTGTTTTGCTTGCCGCATTGAGCGTTTAGATTTCGACTTCGTCGAATCCCGCGTTGACACAACGCGGCTCGCCTGCATGGGTGAGATTGTGTGAATCGTCGAATTACTTTGCCCAGAGCCCGACGCGGTTGAATTGAGCCTGTTCCTGGAGAATGTCAAAACGAGCATGATGTTCATGGACAAATCGTTGGTCCGTGCGCGCCAGCCCGTTGAGGAGTAGTTGCTCGTTGAGCATCTGCCCATTGTCCATGTAGACATAACAAAGCAGGCGGCCGTAGGTGCCCCAGATGCGTTGAGGTTGAAGTTTGAGCTTCACCTGTTTGTTCTGGCAATGTTCGGTGGTCCATGCCATCGCTTGCCGAGCCATGGGTTGATCGGCAGTGCCTTTGGATTGGTTGGCGATTTCGGGGGTGTCGATGCCCCATAGTCTGAGGCGGACGGTCTTGCCGTCATCAAGTTGAATATCGAGCGTATCACCATCGACAACGCGTGTGACTTTGAACCAGTGGTCTTCATACTGGTTGAGCATGTCCCCGGGATAAACGAAGAGGCCAGCATGATCCGCAAGACTCAGTCCGACAGCAGAGAGAATCGCCATGACAGCCAGCAGTCCGTAGCGCATACGTCGTCTTGCAAGGACGCGATGCAACGGGACGTGTGGACGCTGATCATCAGTTCTGGACGGTCGGTTTCTGGCCATGCGAAGCCTGAATTACGAACCCAGTGACAAACGGTAATAACGTAGAATTGAGCCAAGTAGAATGACGATCGCTGCAAGATGGATGTTGATCATCATCGCGGTTTTGTCGGACTTGATGAGCTTGCTGTAGCGCATCCAGATGACGCAGAAGATGCACATGGCGAGCATGACTTTCGTGCCGATCAAGGCATTGCCCAGGGCGCCCAGGGCTTTGTATTTTTCGTTGGTGATCACCCATGTGAAGATGCCACTGACCACGAGCCCGAGCATGGCAAACCATTGGAAAGTCAGAATGCGTGCTCGGAATCCTTCGATGAATGCCTCCGCTTTTTCCGCATCAAGAATCTTGCGGGCAATGCGTTGGCCGACCATGTTGTAAAGCAGACCACCAACAAGCGTGATGAAACTCAACACGTGGATGTAGCGTGCAACAATAATCAGGACAGGGTGATTCATGTGCGTAGGGTAACGCAGAAACAAAAGATTCGCCAAATCCGTAAAGCAGTTAGCTGGCAGATTTGAGCAGTGTCAGAAGCATCACGGTGGGCGTTGTTGCTGAGATACTATGCGGGAGATTAGCGGGCATGTACGAGAGCGTGCCGGGGACGGCATTGATGTTCTCGTCGCCAAGTTTCCATTGGGCGTCACCGTAGATTTGCTGAATGATGGCAGGAACCGCAGCGGTGTGTTCGGAAAGTTCCTGACCTTGTGCAAAGCCGAATAAGACGAGCTTGGTGTGATCGTCCTGATGCAGCGTCAGGCTGAGCGTGCCCTTTTCCGGAATCTCAATGGCGGTGGCAAGATCGGGGATGGTGATGGCGGTGGACATGGGGTTACTCCAGTTTGTGTTGCAGATGTCATTAACCGTGGCTAAACCACAGAATCACATCCTAGGCGCAACGTCCCTGGTAAACCTTGTCCCAGATCAAGCATTTGGATTTGCAGACTTACACGCGGAAGATGGCGCCCAGTTTCTTGCCCATGAGAATGCTTGCACCCACGAGGGTGATGGTCAGCAAAGCCATGCCCCAGACACCCATCGCAGAAGCAATGTAGGGCCCATCACCGAGTCGGTTGAAGAACTCGAAAATGGCTTTGGTGATCGGGAAGTAGGCTTCCTTCTGTGCAAGGATCAGGGAGTCGGAGACTTCGAGCATCGCAAAGGCGAAAGCAAGAATACCGCCTGCAATGATGTTGGCCATGATCAGGGGGATGACCACCTGCTTGAGTGCGGTTGCAGTGGAAGCACCGAGATTCAATGCTGCTTCTTCCAGTTCACCGGATGTTTGTTCCAGACCGGCTGATGCTGAACGCACCACGTAAGGCAGACGACGAATGCCGTAGGCAATGATCAGGAACATCAGCGGGTTGGGCGACTTGCCTGTGATCTGACAAAGCGACGCCAGATAATGCCAACCTTTGGCTTCGAAGAATCGGTTGAGGTCGGCAAACGGCCAGTTCAGACTCATGGCAACATACCCAAACGCCATCACCAAACCGGGGACCGCCAAAGGCAGCATCGCAAGTGAGTCAAGCAACCAGCCACCTTTGACTTTACAGCGCACCGAGAGATACGAAATGCTCAGGCCAATGACCACGGTCAACGTCACCGCGCCCAGTGCATAGACCAGTGAGTTTTGAATCGAGCCCATTGCAAGCGGATGCGCCAAAGCGTTGGCATAGTGGTCCGTGGTAAAGGCCTTGGGCAGGATGGATTGATACCAGGCACCATCGACACTGAAGCTGCTGAAGATCACGCCAAAGTGCGGCATGACGGCTAAACCCGTGAGAATGACGAAGGGAGCCAGTGCACCGAGCCCTGCAATGCCACCGAGTTTTTTCGTGGTTGAGGCGATGGCAGCACGTCCCTGCATGGCATAGCTCTTGCCACCAAAAGCGAACTTGCCGATGAGGTACAAACCGACTGCCAGCGTGAGCATGACCACCACCAGCGCATAAGGTCTGGGATTGGTCTGGACTTCCTGAATGCCCCAGAAAATCTGCACCGGGGTCACCTTGTAATAGTCGAACATCAACGGCGTACCTAGCTCAGTGAACGACCAGATGAAGACGATGGTCGAGCCTGCAAACACGCCGGGGATGATCAGTGGCAAAGTCACCGTAAAGAAGCGACGAATCTTGCCTGCCCCTAAACCAAGCGCGGCCTCATCCAACGCAGGATCGAGGTTGGCCAATGCTGCGGTGATGTTCAGGTAAATGATGGGATACAGATGCAGCGCCTCCATGATGACCACGCCCCAGAAGCGTCCACTTTCACCACCGCCCAGAAAGTCAAAGCCGGGTTGACCGGGCTCGAGAAATCCGAGTTGGTAGAGTAGCGCGTTGACCGCGCCAAACCGCCCGAGCAATGCGCGTAAACCAATGGCGCCGACAAAGGGCGGGAGAATCAGAGGCACGAGCAGCAAGCTGGTCATCACGCCCTTACCCATGAAGTCATACTTGGCAGCAAGCACGGCCATGGGCATGGTGAGGATCAAACACAGGATGGTCGTCGCGGTGGCAATCATCAGACTGTTACCAAGCCCTGCCATCCACAACGGATCTTCAAACACACTTTGGACATACTTGAAAGTAAAGTCGCCCTCAGGCGTTTTGAATCCGCCCTGCACGGTCAGAAAAATCGGCCAAAGCAGGAACACGCAAAGCACCGCCAGAATGAAAAAATACAGCAGGTACCGCGGGATGTTTTGTTTACGAGCTAAAGTCAACATGACAACAAGGTAAAAAGGTTTTAGCCGATGGGCAAGAACGTTGTTCAAATCTTAACGATTTGTTCGCATGACTCGCGAGATCAGAGATGCGTGATTCGAGTGACGAAAGACATCGGCCAATAAGCGAGTTCGTGTCAACGTTGATGTGACCCAGATCGGAAGAGCGTCG
>JBICHS010000325.1:0-3141 GCA_043101135.1 Phycisphaeraceae bacterium JB051 | reverse complement strand
AAGCGCAACGACGGACTGCTTGCCTTGATCTACAACCCCGTCGGTGGCAACTGGGCAGGGCGGTCACCCATCACCCTGAGCTTCTCAACCGACAACGGCAAGACATGGGCCAAGCAACTGGACCTTCAAACCGTCGAAGGTGAATTCTCTTACCCAGCCATCATCCCGACGACTGATGGATTTGCGATCACCTACACCCATGACCGCAAAAGCATCAGCTATTGGCGGGGGGCTCTGAGTTGAGTGAGTAAATGCTAATTTCCACTATTTGTCATCTCGACCAGTGGTTCGTTGCAGCTAATTTGTTGCGTTTGAGACCCGGCCAAGATGGCCGGGCTATGTCAATATAGCCGAGCCATCTTGGCTCGGTTGCCTTGGATCGATACCCTTCAAAACAGATGCAATGGAACACTAGATGGCATTGTTGCAACACGTTCTCTATACTGGATGGCATGAGTAATATTGATGAACGTATCGCCCAATGGGAAAAAATGACAGCCGAGGCGCCGGACGGTATGAGCTGGTTCAGTTTGGCCAACGCCTATCGCGACGCCGAGCGTGATTCTGAAGCCGCTGCCGCTTACGAGAATGCCATCCAACTGGATTCGACCATGTCGCGTGCCTATCAGTTGCTGGGCCAGACGCTGATCAAGCTGGATCGTAATCATGAAGCGGGGCCGATCTTGACGCAAGGCTATACCATCGCCGCCAAACGCGGTGATGTCATGCCACAGAAAGCCATTGGCGAGCTATTGAAAAAACTGGACTTGCCTGTGCCTGAAGTGGAAGTCGAACAGCCTAAGGTTGAAGTGACCGGTGATCAGGTACTCGACAAACTTTCGGGCCTGCCTGGCAACAAGATGCCTGACCCGCCGATGCGTGGGAAGATCGGCCAGTACATTTACGCCAACTACTCACAGGAGACCTGGCGTAACTGGATCGCTCAAGGCACCAAGGTCATCAACGAACTTCGCCTGGACTTTTCTCGCGAAGACCACCAGAAAGTCTACGATCAACACATGATGGAGTATCTTGGCTTCACCATGGAAGATGTCGAAGCCTTCGAGCCGCAAGCTTGATTGAAACATTTAAATTGAATTGAAAAGACGCTCGGTTTTAGCCGGGCGTTTTTTTTTGAACCGCCAAGAACGCCAGGTTTTCAAGGCAGTGTGTCGTAATTTGAAACTCAGCTTTGCAGGAACGGGTTGGTTGTCCGTTCCTTGCCGATGGTGCTGGTTGGGCCGTGGCCGGGGTAGATTTTCATGTCATCGGGCAGGCTCATGAGTTGGGTGTGAATGGATTCCATGAGCTGATGCACGTCGGATGTCGGGAAATCAGTGCGACCGATGGAGCCTGCAAACAAGGCGTCCCCGACGATGGCCTGATTGGACGCATGGTGAATCAGTGTGATCCCGCCGGGGGAATGACCGGGGGTGTGTCGGACTTCAAATTCCTGATCATTAAAGCTCAATGTGTCACCGTGTTTGAGCAACTTGGTTGCAGCAGGGGCGATGATCGGTTGGCCCATGAATGCTGAGAGATTGAACATGGGGTTATCCAGAAATTCCTTCTCCGCTTCATGGATCAAAATCGGCACGTCGGGCCAGAGATCGTGGATGTGTTCCAGACTGCCGATATGATCGACGTGAGCATGGGTGAGGACGATGCGGACCGGCTTGAGATTGTTTTCGGTGATGTAGTCCAGCAACACAGCAGGTTCAAAGCCACAGTCCACAATCCAGCAGTCACTGGAGTCTTGCGTGTGGACGACGAAGCAGTTGGTTTGCCAATCACTAAGGGCGAAGGGTTGGATGATCATGGAAATTTCAGGGATTAGGGATTAGGAAGTCAAACCGCTTGCGGTTTAGCGCGATTTGATGCGATGCCATGCGGTTCATGATGGTACGCACAATAGCCTAGTGTTCACAGTCCGAACAATCCAGCGGGTTGGTGACGATGCGGTAGTCCTCGACGACATGGCCGGCGATCAGATGCTCGTTGATGATGCGTTCCAGAACCGGCGGGGTACATCGGGCATACCACACGCCTTCAGGATAGACCACAGCAATGGGGCCATCCATGCAGACCCGCAGGCAGTTGGCCTTGGTTCGGAAGATACCGCCTTGCTCGGAGAGGCCAAGTTCCTTGAGGCGACGTTTGAGGTAGTCCCATGCTTCCAGGCTCAATTCTTTGTCACAGCATTTGGGTTTGGTCTGATCACAGCAAAGCAGAATATGCCGTTTGGCTGCCTGGACACCGACGGATTTGGCCATCTGCGTCAGGGCGGTTTTGTCAGACAATGGCGGGGGTAGGTCTGTCATGTTCATGATGATAGCACATCCCCCTTGTGAGTCGGATTCAGGGCGTTTATCATGCCCGGTCTATGGAAAGTAGCCCCAACCCCAAAGTGACTCCCAAGCATCTGGACGTGAAGCGTGAAAAGGGGATCACGGTTCAATGGTCCGATGGCAGTGAAAAATTTTACAGCGTGGCTTTGCTGCGTAAACAATCACCCTCTGCCGACGCCAAGCAGTTGCGTGAAGAGATGGCCAAGAATCCGTTGACGGTACTGCCCAGCAGCAGTGTGGGTTCGGGCAAGCCGTTGACGATCGTTAATGTTGAACCTGTTGGACATTACGCGCTTCGCATTATCTTTTCAGACGGCCATGACACGGGGATATACAGCTGGCCGTACATGTGGAATCTCGCTGGTGAAACAGTGAAGCAATCCCAGTAACCCACGAAGCTTTCTGGATATCAGGATCATGTTATTCACAGCGTTGGCTTTAAACACTAACCGGATTTTCACAATCGCGCTTTAGAGGCTATCCTATTGCCAAGTTTGGCAGGAGAAATAAACGTATGCGAACCATTGCCAGTCTATTTGGACGTTCACCATTTGGCCCGATTCAAGCGCACATGAGCAAAGTTGCCTCGTGTGTGGATTTAACCAAGCAGGTGATCGAATCCTATCTGGCAGGTCAGTTTGATCAGGTTGCCGAGTTGCGCCCGCGTGTCAGTGATGCCGAGTACAAGGCAGATTTGGTGCGTGATGATATTCGCAATCACGTGCCCAAGAGCCTGTTTATGCCGATTGATCGTCGTGATTTGCTTGAATTGCTCATTACGCAGGATCGCATT
>JBICHS010000324.1:0-2960 GCA_043101135.1 Phycisphaeraceae bacterium JB051 | reverse complement strand
AGCAAGCCAGAGAGCCGGCGTCTGACATCAAATCCTGGCGGCGGTTTCTGGAAACCATTTACAGTCTGGACAAGCAGGGCAGGATTGCTGATCTGATTGCCAATCATCGTGAAGATGTGATGACGATTTTAAGCTCGCCGTATCTTGATCGTATTTTCTGGCAGGACCCCTCCGAAGAAGCACGACAGAAAACCAGTGACAAAGCTTTCATCTCATCCAAATGGTTTGTGCAAGAGCGTTGGCTGAGTCTGCTGGATTTGATGATGCATCGGATTTATGTGCTGCGTTGTCAGTGTATTCATGGTGCAGCCACCTATCAGAGCAATGAGAATCGCGAAGTGATCTACCACTGCCAACGCATGCTCGGGCGTGTGCTTGAGGCGGTGTTGTTGATATGGATAGACGATGAGGCGATGCAGGATTGGGGGCCGCTGTGTTACCCGCCTGTGTCGTGAAGCATCAACATCATGACTGTATTGCGAATCAATACCCCGGCGCATCAGTCCGGTGGACATTGACCTGCATGCTGTTGAGCATGACGGGGGAACCGAACTGGGTGTAGATGGCAACGTCGGCTGCATCGCGCCCATAAGCAATGGCAACACGGCCACCATCAAGGTTGTTCTGCGTTGGGTCGAACGTGTACCAACGGCCACCAACGTAGGCTTCAAACCACGCGTGCATGTCCATGGGTGTGAGTGTTTCCAGATAACCGACCACAAAGCGAGCAGGGATCGACAACGCGCGGCAGCAGGCAATTCCCAAGTGTGCCATATCACGACAGACGGCTTGTGACTGTTGATTGACTTCACTTGCAGAGATGATGTCCCCGCCGGTGCCCGGTGCGTATTGAATGTTCTGGCGGATGTAATTGACAATGGCCTGGCATTGATCGTAGCCGGCATTGCATCCCGCGGTGACATCCGGTGCCATCTGGGCAAAGCGGTCCGATTCACAGTACCGGCTGGGGAGCAGGAAGGGGAGCGTGCCATCGGGCAGTTGCTGGACTTCCACAAATGGTGCGCCGGGTGCGATGTCTGCGGCGTCGGCTGCCTGGACATCCACAGCGGTGTTGATGGTGAACGGGCCTGCGGGTGCAACCAGGCGTTGACAGAGGTTGCCGAAGGGGTCGGTGTATTCGACAGCCTGAATGTTGGGGTTAAAGACGTATTGTTCTCGGCCGACCCATTGCTGATGCCCGCTGCGTGGTCGGAGCATGAGGACAAACGGGGTGTCGGTGGGAATTTGAAATGAGAGATCACAGGTGCAATGCAGCCACATCTTCGGCTCCTTGTCGGGGTTCATGAGGTTACCTCGATTATCAAGGGCATATGTATAGATGCAAGTCAGGAGGGGGTTAGGACCTTATGTTTGGCAGGATGTGACCCAACATTAGACAGAGATCGATTGTGGGATGTTGGCCATCAGTTTCGTTTCACAGCTGAGATATCAAATCGTTTATCCGTGATGCGAGCCTGGTAGGCTTTGAGTTGTTTGGGGTCGTTGGCCAGTTTCCATTCGCTGCCAAACTCGAACCAGCAGAGGGCTTTGACGCGGGGGTTTTCTGCAATGACGTCAAAGAGTTCATTGATCCAGGCTTCATTGCTGGTGAAGTTGTTGTTCCACTTGGTTTGGGATGGGCCGGTGCCGCCTTCGGGGATCATCAAGGGTTTATTGGGATACATGGTAAGCAGGGGTTCGATCATTTCTCGGGGATTGCGTGAGCTGTAAGGATCAATACCTAACCAGTCGACATATTGATCGCCGGGGTAGTAGTCGGGCCAGTCTTTGCCACCGGAACGATCACCGTTGACACACCAGACCCATGCCACGTTTTTGACGCCTGCTTTGTTGAAGCGGTCGACGACATAACGGTAGTAGGCAATGAAGTCAGCAGCGGTGTTGCGGGTGGGATTGTCCTTCCAACCTTCGGAGTAGGGGTACCAGTCGCCATCCATTTCGTGGGAAAGTCGGATGAAGATGGGATCGCCAAACTCCTTGACGCCTTTGATCCAGTCGTCGAAGTACCAGTCGTATTTCCCTGTGACGACATCCTGGAGTGACGGGGAAGTTTTCTTATCATGCCAATCCATCCAGCTCCACGCGATCAGCGGCGTCATGCCAAGATTGCGGCTTGTCTGGGCATAGCTTTTGGCTGTCCCGCAAACCTTTCGGCCATCGGGTGTGTCATTCATCCAGTACCAGGTCCGCCACTTGCCATTCTCCCGACAGTGGGCAAACCATGAGTGAAGCACGACAGGCATATCCGACACCTTATCCTGCCAGGCTTGAAGGTTTTCACGCGTCTCTTTTTCACTCCAAAAGCCCGTCAGACAAACCCCCTGATAACACTTGCCATCAGCAGGTTCGAATTTGGCCAAAGGGTTGGCAGTCTCTGCCGATGTGATACAAGTCAATACTTGAAGGAGCGTGAAGCAGAATGTGGTCAATGATTTCATGGTGGCGTCTCACGTACGAGGCGATGTATCATCGCGTTGTCAGATCGTACACATAAAGGCTTTTGTGGGATGGCTCATCATAGGAATGCGAAGTTGTCGAGACAATTGATTGATGAGTAAGTGCTGCATTTCCTGGTATTTTTTCATCTTTGCCTGATTGTTGCATACGCTTTGCGAGGTCATACATGCCGACTGAGTCAGAATTAAAATGGCGGTTTAAACAATATTTCCATCCGTTGGAAGTTTTGTGGGATGTGTTCATGTTTGTGACCGGGACGGCCGCAATTCTTGTTGCCGTGCTGATGGCATACTTGCTTTTATCAAGTGGGTTGGTTGCATGGTATGACATTTGGCTGATCTATCTGTTTATCGCGGCTTTTTCGTATTGCGAACTTTCCATGATGTGGTTTCTATTGGGGCGCGCATTGGGCAGTCAGTATGTGATGCTCGAAGAAAACCATTTTGGCGAAGGGGGGAAGAATTTTCGGATCTTCCCATACA
>JBICHS010000323.1:0-3730 GCA_043101135.1 Phycisphaeraceae bacterium JB051 | reverse complement strand
TTTCGGGTTTCGGGTTTCGGGTTTCGGGTTTCGTCCGAATCATAAACCGCTTGCGGTTTAGCGCGACAACGCTCGACAAAAAAGTCGATTTCCGCCCCCCATCACCTCACCTGGCTTTGGTCAAATCACTTTCACCCTTCCAGACTTCTTCATCACCCGCAATTCGTGTTAAGAAAGCTCGCAATTTGGGCGTGGGCGACGTGATCACATGACGGTCATTGATTTTCTGAATTTCAAGATCGCCACGCAGTTGAGGCTTGAGCTGTTCAACCGCATCATGATTCAAAAACGCCATCCGCAAATTGGGTTTCATTGACTTAATTCGAGCGATCATGTGGCCAGGGATCAGGCACCAGTTATACAAATCACCTCGTGTTTTCTGGCCTTCTTTTTCTTCGAGCATCTTTTCGTGAGGCATCATGTCCAGAAACAGCCTGTCTCCCAATTCGAAAAGCCGAACATGAAATAGGCTCTGTTCTTTTTCACCTTTACGGCCACTAACCGTCAAAACGTAAGCTTTATCATCTTCGCCCTTGGCAAATGTCCAGGTCGGCTCGTCCGGCTTATCAACCCATTTGCCCAGCAAATCCGGCTTGAACACCGCCTGCTCTTTGTCTCCAAGACCGTTGAGCGAAAGAATACAACCACTGCAAAGCAGACAGCCCAGAGCAAGCAGAACGCAGGCGATGCGATGAAGATTCATTTTGATTCTCCGCAGAAAGAATGTCATGAAAGAGCTGATTGTGCGTCCGTTTGTGATTCAAGTCAATGGGGATACTCTGCCCCATCAGGCGAGCCGCGTTGTGTCAACTTTCCCTTATACACAATTCACTTGAATGCATCGCTGTCATCTGTTGCCCAGTATCCATGAATCAAGTTGCTGGGCTTGTTGTTGGATCTTGTTTTAACACGAAGGCACGAAGAACACGA
This sequence comes from Phycisphaeraceae bacterium JB051, assembly GCA_043101135.1. GTDB lineage: Bacteria > Planctomycetota > Phycisphaerae > Phycisphaerales > Phycisphaeraceae > UBA7800. The sequence goes on along the minus strand of JBICHS010000323.1, from coordinate 2,800 downwards.
AGGCCACGAAGACAAGGCAATTGATTTTTTTAAGATTGGATACCTCAAAGAGCCGCGCACGAAGTAAGCGGTTGCCTTAATCATGAAGCCCCCAAGACAACCGCTTACTTTGTGCGGTTCTTTGCTTGATCAGCAAACAAAAATTAGCCTTTACTGTCTTTCTTTGTGACCTTCGTGCTCTTCGTGCCTTCGTGTTTAACTTCTAATCGAACGACAATTCCTGGCGGGTAAAGATGTGTATAAGGAAAAGTCGTGTCGAAGCGGGATTCGACGAAGTCGAAATACGAGATCACGGTTATTCGAGTAAGAATGACATCTGTGATTTACAATTTGAGCGTTGCTCAATCCCGCGTTGACACAATGCGGCTCGCCTGAATTGAGCTTTGAAGTTGATTTAAACCACCATCCTGCCCATAATAACAGGTAGCCAAGCCCCTCATTTCCCACGCCTGCCGGAGCTTGGATCAACCCGAAGAGATAGAGCTTTTTGTAGAGCGGATACGAGGTTTTTGATGAGTCGTAAACGACGCCGTCTAGGTGAGATTCTCCAGCACTGGGGTTTGCTTGATGACCAACAGCTTGAGGAAGCCCTCAAGATTGCCCAGGGTTCGCATAAGCGAATCGGTGATGTGCTTGTGGAACTGGGGTATGTCGAGGACGCTGACGTCGCCAAGGCTTTGGCATCACAGGCTGGTCTTGAGTACATCGACCTGGCGCAGCCTGATGCGATTAACAAGGACAACCTGACACTGCTGCCAGTGGACATCATCAAAAAGTTCATGGTGCTCCCGCTTGAAAAGACTGGCAATAAACTCAAGGTCATCGTTGCAGACCCCCTGGGTCTTGACGTGCTGGACAACCTGCGATTCCGCATGAACTGCGAAATCGAGATCGCCCTGGCAGCCCGCTCACAGATCAAGGAATTCCTTGACGAAATGTTCCGCGAAACCCGTGAGAGCATCGACAAGGCTGTGCGTGAAATGACGGTCGACTCATCAATCGACCAAGCTGCCTCGGTGAACACATCCATGGACATCAGCGGCCTGACCATGGACAAAAGTGGTTCGTCGATCGACGTCAAAGGCAAAGCATCCGACCATGCCCAGGCGCCGGTCATCCGACTGGTCAACCAACTCATCGCCCAGGCTGTGCACGGGCGCGCAAGTGATATTCACATCGAACCCATGGGCGACCGCGTGCGTCTGCGTTACCGCATTGACGGCGTGTGTCACGAACAGGACAAGATTCCAAAGCGTACCCAATCCGCTGTCATCGCCCGTCTGAAAATTATGGCAGGCCTGCGCATCGAAGAAAAACGTGTCCCGCAGGACGGTCGTATCAAGCTGCGTATCGGCGAACAGACGGTCGACTTCCGTGTGAGTGCCTGCCCTGCGTATCACGGCGAAAGTGTCGTGCTTCGTGTTCTGCGTTCTGATGCAGCGATGCTCGGTTTGGAAAAATTGGGTCTGCGAGCCGACACGTTACAACTGTTCAACAACGTCATCTCCAAGCCCACGGGCATTTTCCTCGTCACCGGCCCCACCGGTTCAGGTAAAACGACGACGCTGTACTCGGCACTTAACGTGCTCAATCGCCCGGACAAGAAAATCATCACCGCTGAAGACCCTGTCGAATACAACTTTCAGGGGATCAACCAGTGTCAGATCAATGACCAGATCGGGCTCACGTTTGGCAAGGTGCTCAAAGCCATGCTGCGTCAGGCACCCAACGTTATTCTCGTCGGTGAAATTCGTGACAAGGAAGTGGCGGACGTGGCTATTCAGGCTGCCCTCACCGGTCACCTGGTGTTCTCCACGCTACATACCAATGACGCCCCGTCCGCCATCACGCGTTTGATCGACATGGGCGTCAAACCCTTCCTCGTTGCTTCGGCTTTGCAGGCGGTGCTCGCCCAGCGTCTGATGCGTAATCTCTGTGATAACTGCAAGGTGCCCGACCCGCATCCGGACCCCAAGGAAATGGCGATTCTGGAAATGAACAAAGCCGACATCGCAGGCAAGACGCTGTACAAAGCCGTCGGCTGTGATGTCTGTGGCGGGACCGGTTTCAAAGGTCGTCGCGGTATTTACGAGATGATGCTCATCAACAACGAAATCCGCGAGTTGGCCTTCAAACGCGCCCCGGTGAACCAGATCCGTGCAGCCGCCATTGCCAACGGCATGCGTAACCTGCTCGGTGACGGCAAACTGCGTATTCTCGACGGTCAAACCACCACCGGCGAACTATGCAAGATCGCCCAGGCCGAAGGTGTCGTGGAATTGGACGAAGAGGAAGATGCCGCGTAAGACGGATTGCGCTTCGCGGCGCCTACTGCGTCGGATTTCGGATTTCGGATTTCGGATTTCGACAGAATCTTAAACCGCTTGCGGTTTAGCGCGTCCACGTTTGACCGTTGTTTTCATTGCAACGCCATCATCGCGCGCGTTACCATGATTTCACCTTTTCCGGGAGTGAGACATGAAACTGCCAGACCGACTCGTGCTCAAATGGCTCGCCAGGCATCCCAAGTTTGATCAATTTCTTGAGAAGCATTTTTCTTATTTGATTCTCTTTTCATTTTTGATTTTCGAGCTCGGATTATCTGCAAGCCATTATGCACTTGAACAAAATTGGCAAATGATCAGCAACATGACTGATTGGATGAGCACGTTGGGGTTTTCACTTTATCTTGTCTTGCCATGTGCCTGGTTTTTAAAACATGCAACACAACAGGAAGTGGATCAGCTTCGAAACAAGGAGCAAAACGATGCACATTCCTGAACGCGCCCTGATCAAATGG
>JBICHS010000322.1:0-4270 GCA_043101135.1 Phycisphaeraceae bacterium JB051 | reverse complement strand
GAACTTCTGGTTGGGGGAAATCTTCCATGCCAGATTAAAGCCAGCGAGCAGTTCGGGGATGACGTCTTCGTCAGCAGAACCATACTCCTTGGTTGCACCAGCACCAAGCTTGAACTTGACGGTCAAATCTTCCTTGTCAATCCAAAGATAACCGGCACCGGCAGCAGCGCTGACACGCTTGTCCCATGACTGAAATTCGTCATAGTCAAAACGACCCTGTGCGAAAATTGACCACGGGGAATCCTTGAAAAGCCATTCATGCTTGAGACCGGCGGTGAACTTGTTGGTGCTCACATCGCCATCGGTTTGATCGCGGTAGTATGCTGTGTCAAAGTCCCATTGACGCTTTTCGTTTTTCGTGGTGGTGTTAAAGCGGAGATAGATATTGGCCTTTTCCGTGTTACCGGTTGCCACCATGGCACCTGCTTCGAAGGTTGAATCCCAGTCCGCCAGGAAGGAGAGAAACGGGCCGTCCTTGCGTTCAGGCAGCGGTTGGATTTCCTTCTTGGGCTCAGCTTTGGGCTCGGGCTTGGCTTCAACGACGGCTTGGGGAACGGGCTTGACCTGTTCCTTGAACACAGCCTGAACCTTGGCACGTGGCAGCGTCAAACGACCGAGCACGGAATGCTGAAGCACAACCTGCTTGTCATTTTCTTCAAGGACAACGCCCTGAAGACGGTCGGAATTTAAGAGCACAACTTCGTCTGCACGCAGCCCGCAAGTCACACACATCACCAAGGCCAATGTTGCTGTAAACAACCATGTTTTGAACATTACTTTTCCTCTATGAATCAATCGAATCGTTAACTGTTTTTCTGATCAATCAAGCTTCAACAGGTGTCGAAGGCAAGGTCGGGGGAAGCCAGCGGGTGGTGATCTCAGCGGGGTCAATCTGCGGGTTGGCGTGCTGAATGGCAGCGGCAACCAAGCCCATGAACATCGGCTGAGGTTCAAGCGGGCGACTGGTCAGTTCAGGATGGAACTGGGCGCCGATGAAATACGGGTGCATCTTGGTCGGCAGTTCAAGCATCTGCATAATCGGCTGCTGCGGGTGACGACCTGAGAAGATCATGCCATGCTCTTCGAGCTTGTCGATGTACTTGGGGTCGACTTCAAAACGGTGACGGAAGCGGGCGCGGATCATGTTCTGTTCATCAAACAGGAATGACGCAAGTGTGTCGGCTTTGACCTGCACGTCTTTACCGCCCAGTCGCATGTTGCCACCAAGGCCTTCGATTTTCTTTTGTTCCGGCAGGATGTCGATCACAGGATGCGGGCTCTTGGGATCAAACTCCGTGGAGCCTGCATCGGTCAGACCGCAGACATTGCGGGCAAATTCGACGACCGCCATTTGGAAGCCAAGACAGATGCCCAGATAAGGCAGTGCGTTTTCACGGCTGTATTGGATGCAGGCGATCTTGCCTTCCGTCCCGCGTTTACCGAAGCCGCCGGGGACGATGATGCCGTCGAGTTGTTCGAGTTCACGTGAAACGTCAGAGACATCCATTTCGGTGGTGTCGAGCCAATGCACATCCAGGTCTGCATTAAGATGTGCCCCACAGTGTTCCAAAGCTTTATCAATGGAAGCATAGGCATCACGGATCTTGGCATACTTGCCGGTGAGGCCGATGTTGGCTTTGAACCTGCGTTGACGGGTGAGCTTGCCCACAAACACACGCCAGTCCTCACGGGCTTTATCTTCATGACGTTGATTGACGCGGTCATGCAGACCAAGACGGGTGAGTACTTCGCGATCGAGTCCTGCTTCACGCATGGATTCGGGAATCGTGTAAATGGACTTGCGGTCATGCATGGAGAAGCAGCGACGCTTGGGCACGTTGGAGAACATGGCGATTTTTTCCAGCGCCGTTTCTTCAATCTCGTTGTGGCCACGACAGGCAACCAAGTGCGGTTGGATGCCAGCTTCCATGAGTTTTTTCAGCCCCAACTGTGCAGCCTTGGACTTCTGTTCACCAAGGGCCTGGGGTTCGATGACATAAGTCAACGCAACGAAGCAGACGCCCTCTTCACCTTCTTCGAAGGCCAGTTCGCGGAGTGCTTCAATGTAGAAGCCGTTTTCAAAGTCACCCACCGTGCCACCGACTTCGATGAAGACGACGTCGGCTTCTTTGTCCATGGCTAATTTACGGAGGTTGTACTTCACTTCACCGGTGACATGGGGAATCATCTGCACGTCGCGGCCGAGGTACCCACCGTGACGTTCTTTGTCGAGCACGCGGCGATAAATCTGACCGGAGGTGGTGAAGTTGGCCCCACCGAGGTTTTGATCGAGGATACGTTCGTAGGTGCCCAGGTCCATGTCGGTTTCCATGCCGTCATCAAGGACGAACACTTCACCGTGGCGATAGGGATTGAGCGTGCCCGAGTCGATGTTGAGATACCCCTCCATCTTGATGGGCTCGACGCGCAGTCCCTTGTCCTTGAGCAGTTTGGCCAGCGAACTGGAGAAAATGCCTTTGCCCAGTCCACTCATGACGGTGCCCAAAACGGCGACGTACTTATGGCGTCCAGGGATATAACCCTTGGGAATCGGGCTGAAAAATTCAGATTCGTGGGAAGATTGCCCGGCCTCGGCCAGAAGTGAAGATACTTCGGATTCACCGGCAGACGACTTTTCGGTTGTGTTATTTTTTTGGGGCATGTCCCAATTTATCCTGAAAACCCGCGAAGTTCAACTTGGAGCATTTGAATCCTGTGAATCGTGCGAATTTTCCGGATTTTTCCCCAATTCTGATGCCGCGTCAGCATGGTTTTCTGACTTTTTATCGTGCATCTTTTGAGCATCGCCAATCAACTGCTCAATCCGCTGTGGCAAGGGGTCAGGTGACCAGCGGGATTGGAGTACTTGAGCATGTTGATCAATCAGAACACCTGCCCGATCCAAGCCCAATGCCTGTTGATCGGCAGAGAGTTCGTCCATGTGCTGCAGGGCAAACCAAACGGCTTGGAGCATGATCAAATCAGGGACCGACTGGCGGAGTTTGTTGCCTTGCTCATCGTCAGGTAAACCGACGGCACTGCGGGCAAACTCAACCCACTTGCCCAGTAAGACGGCCCAGGTGAGTTTGTGAGCGTCGAGATGTTGCAGGTGGTCGTCGGACATGGCTGTGAGAATGCGGGGACACACGGTCCCCGGGGTTAAAACCCCGGGGCTTTAGTTCCAATGAGTTGACTGCAGGCAAGCTTGGCAACTTGTCCCAAGTAAGTTCGTACATGAATTACAAGGTCACCATATTGATCGAGCGTCCCAAACGCGCCGACTCGTGGACGGCATGGACTTTGATCATGTATTGATGCCCTTCTGCAAAGTCCGGGCTCACGCACCAGGGCTTGCCTTGGCGGGCGAGCTTGACGGCTTCGATGAAGTCTTTTTCGACCTGCCAATCGGCGGTGAGTTCCGCGGGGACATCGACCTTCTGCATGGGCTTGCCTTTGGCTCCGTAGTAAATCTCACCGGAGAGAAAGGCGTGACGAATCGTACCTTCTGTGCCAAAGAGCGTGATCTCGTTGACGGGACTGGTGGTGTCTGCTGCAACACCCATGTGATGTTCATGACAAATGGCGCCATTGAGCAGTTGGCCACTGATGCTGAGCACCTGTGGGATTTTCACTTCGATTTCTTCGCCATCGACCATCTTGCTGGCAATCGGTGTACTGAGATTGGCGGCCAGGGTTTCATAGGGGCCAACCCAAGCGTTGATTGTTTCTGAGTAGATCCCCATCGCCAGAGCCTGCAAGCCTGAAAATTCAACGTCTTCACGCCAGGTCATCTTGTTGGGATCGAGATTGGCCGAGGTGGTTGAACGCATCTCCACGAAGGTCAGCTCACCAATACCACCTTCAGCTAAGGTTTTTTTGATCCATGGTTCAAAGGGCATGCGATGCGGCGGCGGGCAGATCATGTTCACCAGATTCGGTGTTGCCTGGGCAGCCTGCAACATTTGCCTTGCTTCGTTGAGATCACAACACATGCGTGCCTGGCAGAAGCAGTGCTTGCCTGCATGCAAGGTTGCCAACGCCATTTCCTTGTGCATGTAAGGCCATGTCCCGATGAAGATGGCATCAAGGTCATCGCGTTCGACAAGTTTGAGCCAATCCGTTTCGATTTCCGGGATATTAAATTCAGCAGCGACCTTCTCAGAGCTTTCTTTACTACGGTTACATACCGCAACAAATTCTGCTTCTTCACCCTTGGCAAGACCGGGTTAATGACGTGATTTACAGATTCCGCCGGCACCTATTTATCCAA
>JBICHS010000321.1:0-4298 GCA_043101135.1 Phycisphaeraceae bacterium JB051 | reverse complement strand
TTTCCTGGCCGTTGACATAGACAGTAATCAATCCCGTGCTGGCGTCCCAGGCCATGTCGATCTGGGCAAGCCCTGCAAACGTGCTGTCATAGGTCATGGGGTCAGTGCCCGTCAGGGCATAGCCCGTCGCAGGATGACCGGTATCCATATTGCCTGAGATGGTTGTGCCGGTGGTTGCAAAGCTGTCCCATGATGATGTCAGATCGAGCTTCTTGATCTGAACATAACCGTTACCGTTGTAGCTTGTCGCCGATGCCGTACTCCAACCCACTGCATAGCCCTGCGTGCCGTCCGCGTTGAGTAAGCCAACCATGTTGTAGCGACTGAAGTTGGACTGGATCATTTTGAAGCTCAACGTGAAGTCCTCGGTCACCGTTGTCCCCAGCTCACAGTAATTCAAACCGTTGCGACCTTTGGAGGCTTGCGAGGCGAGTGTTGTGGAATACCCACTGGGTGCTGAAGTAAATGAGCTTGCCAAATATGCAGAAGCATTGTTGGGCGAAGTTGGGACAGCATTAAGCCAAACCGCGCGTAAGGCTGCGTCATCTGTGTAGCCATCAAAGTTTTCGTCAAAGACCACGATCGGTTCCTGCTCGAATGCAGGATTGCCAATGGTGTTGTTGGTGATCTGGTAATCAGCAGCATTGCGGATGTAAAACACATTACCCACCGTACCCCGCCCGTAAGCATTGAGCCCACCGTAGTCATTGAACGTGTTGTTATCGATGATCAGGCCGGTGACACCTTTGGTTGCGGTGGTATCTGAACCATCACCTGAGGATTGAATCCAGATGTTGGAGCGTTCGATGTTGGTAAAGGTGTTGTCACGGACTTGTGCACCATTACCTGATGGCCCTTCACTCAGAAAGCTCGAATCATTGCTGATGACCACTGCCGGGCCAGCGAGTGTATCAAAGTGATTGCCTTGGATCAGGGCATCCGGTGCCCGCATGAGGACACCACGTGCCCGGTGATTGTAGAAGTGATTGTTAATCACCTGTGCGCCGCGACCGGACGCATTGAGATTACAGATCTGAGAACAGGAGCGGACATTCTGCGTCGTCAGCCATGTCACGAAATTCGGCACGGGATTGGCAAAGACGATCTTCATACAGCTATTGGCATACTCCGGGATCGACTTGATGCTGATGCTGGTGATCGGGCCCAGTGAGATCAGCTCATGCGAGGTCTTATCCATGTAGACAAAATCGTCCGCAAAGTTGTACAGCGAGCCATGCGACTCGACATAAATGGTGTAGTCATCCTCGACCTTAATCACCGGCACAAACGATCCACCGATGTTCACCGAGTCGTCCCCCATCCCTGTGAAATAGCAATTACTGATCACCGGTCCAACGGTGCACCACTTGGAATGCACACCATCCGCATTGGTGGAAAACAGACGCGTGGTGTTGGGCTTTTGTGTGATGGTGCATTGATCAAGAGTCACCGGACCACAACTTTGGACATTAAATGCCGTCGCTGGGGCGCTGTAGACGGTAACATTTTCAGCAAGGCCATCACTGGTTGAATTGAACTTCACCGCATCCGCTTTTCGACGTCCGACGACCACGAATTTCTTACCCACAAAATCATCAAGCACGGTATTGCTTGTTGCATAGCGATAGACACCGTTACCAAGATCAATGACCTGGGAGTTGAGATACTGATCCATGAACTGATTGCGTTTTTTTCCGGTGTAGGGATCGTACAGGTACCCGACATTCTTGCCGGTATGATCACCACCAAAGCCATCAATGTGATCCTCGGTCGGCAGCGGGAAGCCTGCATCAACCGTAAAGTCCACGTAATGCGAAGCAGGTGTGACAGCAACGACAGTGCCCTGCGTGTGTGGCAAGGGATCGTAATCAACCGACAGGTTTCGCAGCGTGATGTGATCCGATGCGGTGACGTAGATGCCATGATGATAGGGACTACCACAAAGTAGCAAGGCTTCATTGGGCGCTTCGATCGTGAGGTTGGAGAGACTACTTATTTTCAGATGACCAGCAGAACTGTCGGCGTCCTGTGGTAATGCGAGTTTATATGTGCCATCAGGAATCTGCAGCAGCACCGGGTTGGGCGAAACGGCAGCAGCGGCATTGATCGCTGCGACAAACGCAGGGTAATCATCCGTCACCCCATCGCCAACCGCGCCATAGTTGGTGACATTGAGCAGCGTCTGGGCATGCAGCGCAACCTGCATCGCCAACACAAGACAAATCGACATCCTCCAACAACCCATCAATCCTTTGAAACGATTCATTGCGACCTCTTTCGTGATATGGACAAAGAACGACTACCGTAAGCAAACGTTTAACAAATGCCCGGAAAGATATTGGCAATACAACAACGCACATGTCAGAAACATGCTTGAACAGTGCGTTGGATGCGGGTCACAAAATTTTGTCTGCCGAATTAAACTTGGCAGTGAGTCATTTATTTTCTGCTGTCTTTGGATAGATCCAATGGGCGGTTGTTGATGGTGTTCTTCTTCCAGGTGATCTTGCCGTTGTTGCTTAGAATCACCGGGTCGTTGGCAAATTCTTTGGAAGACAGTTTGCCGATGGTGTTGTTTTCAATGAGCAGGTTATCTGCATTCTTGATGTTCATCACATTTCCCACTTCACCGCGCCCGTAAATGTTGGGACCGCCATAATGATCAAAACGGTTGTTGCGGATGATGACGTTGATCACGCCCTGCGTTGCTTTTTCGGATTGAACGCCGGCACCGGAGTAAAGCATGATGTTAGAGCGTTCGATGTTGATGAAGGTGTTGTCTTCAACAATCGTGTTATCGCCGGACGGCCCTTCCTGCAGGAAACCGCTGTCGTTGGCGACCACAATGCCGGGGCCTGCCAGGTTTTCGATCCGGTTACCTTTGATCAGAGCATCAGGACAACGCATGAGAATTGCACGCAGACGGTGATCATGGAAGCGACAGTTAATCACCTTGCCACCACGACCGACATAGTCATAGTTGATCAATCGTGAACACTTGTACTGCGGGCGTTTTTCCGCGTCTTTCACTGACATATAGGTGATGAGCTTGGGCAACTTCTGATCGAACGTCAGTTGCAGACAGGGGCGGCCAAAGCCTTCGACACGTGTGCCTTTGATGTTGGTGATGTTACCCAGTCGGACATGGCCCATGGTGGTGCGATCGACGACGTAGTATTCGCCAATCTTGTGGTTCACCGTACCATGCGCCTGGACGATCATGGTGTAATCATCGGGCTGTTGGATGACGGGGGTATAGGAACCGCCGATGTTGACACTGTCATCGCCCATGCCGGTGAACTCGGAGTTGCTGAGCACCGGGCCGTTGGCACACCACTTTGAATGCAGGCCATCAGCATTGGTGGACATCATGCGATCGGTCCCGGGCTTGCGGATGATCTTGCTATGATCGATCACCACATCCTTGCTGCTTGAGACATTCCAGCCACACGCCGGTGAATGATAAATATGCACCTGCTGCATCAAGCAACCAACGGTGTTATTGATTTTCACACCATCGGCTTTGCGGCGGGAGACGACGGTGAACACCTTGCCCACCATCTCCGGCTCGACAGGATTGGATGTGTTAAACCGATAGACACCTTTGCCCAGATCCCTGGGAATGTTCTTCCACATGTATTGGTCGTAGAACTGATTGAGTTTCTTGCCGGTCTTGGCATCGAAGATGTAGCCCACGTTTTTGGTGTTGACGATTTTGGTCGCTTGGTTGAAGTCCATATGCGGGAGCATCGGGGAGGGATAACCGTCAGCCAGTTTCATATCAATGAAATTCTTCGCTGGATCAACCGAAACAATCGTTCCCTGTGTTTGGCAATACGGATCGTAATCCACCGCGACGTTCTTGACGGTGATGTTCTTGCTGCCATCAACAAAGATGCCATGACGATAGGGATTACCCATCAGAAGCAACGGGCGGTTTTCACCTTCAATGATGATGTTTTCCATGCCGTTGATGGTCAGGTTACCACCGTCGGCAGATGCTTTATTCGGATCATACAAACCAAGACGATACGTGCCCTGTGGGACTTTGATGGTCACAGGTTCAGGCTTGTGTTTCGCGGCTGCTTCCAACACTTTGACAAAGGCAGATGCATCGTCAGCAACACCATCCCCTTTGGCACCGAAGTCTTTGACGTTGAGCACAGTCTGGGCTTGCACGCTCGAGCATCCGACAAGACAGAGCAGCAGACAAAGAGCTAACAAACGCATCGCATTGAATGACACAAGCATGTCAATCCTTTCAAAGATGTTCTATGACATCGGGCTTAATGAGAAAC
>JBICHS010000320.1:0-8070 GCA_043101135.1 Phycisphaeraceae bacterium JB051 | reverse complement strand
TGGTCAGTATCGAGCCCAACCTGCTTAGTGTTGAAGACATCAACGAATATGCCGATGCCGCCAATGGCAAGTATCTGAGCGACGAAACTCTCGCCAAGATTACCGAGCTTTACAACACCGACTTTGGCATGGGCGATGAAGCGCACCCCTGTGACTGGAAGTCCTCCGTCACCGAAGACGGCACCATCCGCAGCGGTTATCAAAAGCCGCAATTGACGGTGTAAAAAGGCAATTAACCACAGATGAACACAGATAAACACAGATGTTCAAGACAGATTTTTTATTGTCTTTATCTGTGTGCATCTGTGGTTATCTGTGGCTAAATTCCTAATACCATTTGCTGACACATGTCCAACAAACCACCCATCCTGCTCATGCCTCAAGGTTCTGCGGGGGATGTGCATCCATTTGTTGGGATCGGCCTGGAACTTAAGCGACGTGGGCATCATGTGACGCTGGCGACCAATGGCCACTTCCGTGGGCTGGCGGATCGTGTGGGCTTGCCTTTCGTTGAGATTGGTACTGCTGAGCAATTTGACGAAGTGGCTAAGAACCCTGATCTCTGGAAGCCCTCCATCAAGTCCACGCGTGTGGTCTTTGGCATGTCCGCACAGGTCGTGCCCGATCAGTTTGCGTTGATCGAATCCCTGTTTGAGCAGGATAATCGACTCATCGTCGTGGCCGGGCCGTTGGCATTTGGTGCACGCATTGCAGCAGAGAAACTGGGTGTTAAACATGTGACGATCCAGTTGGCACCCGCCGTGTTTTTAAGTGCGGTTGATCCACCGCGTATGCCGGGGGTGGCGATGCCCAAGTGGTTGCCATTATGGATCAGGCAGGGCGTTTGGAATCTGGCGATGCTGCTGATTGATCGCATTGCCTGCCCGCAGATCAACGCGTTCCGCAAGCAGCTTGGTTTAACCAAACCCATGCGTCAGATCGTCCGTTGGATGAATTCCGACCAGTTGACGGTGGGGATGTTTCCCGGCTGGTTTGCCAGGCCTGCATCTGATTGGCCGGCCTCGGTCCGACTCGCAAGTTTCGGGCTTTATGATGAACGTACGGATCAAACACTATCGCCGGAAGTTCAAGCATTTCTTGATAGCGGGGACAAGCCGGTGGTTTTTACACCGGGGTCTGCCAACTGTCATGGCAAGGCATTTTTCACGCAGTCCGTCAAAGCCTGCGAGTTATCCGGTCGTCGCGGCATTTTGCTATCGCGGTATCCTGAAACGATCCCTGTGAATTTGCCGGAAACGGTCAAGCATTTTGCGTATGTCCCGTTGAGTTTACTTTTGCCTCATTGCAGTGCGCTGGTTTATCACGGCGGGATCGGCACGCTCAGTCAGGCCTGCAAAGCTGGTGTCCCGCATCTGGTGATGAAGCTTTCTCACGATCAGTTCGACAACGCCTATAAACTCGAACGCCTTGGGATGGGTCAATCATGCAAACCTTCGGGCTACAAAGCAGACCGCGTTGCAAAGATGCTTGATGAATTGATCACGTCCAAGGCCGTGTTACAACGTTGCGCCAGTATCCGTGAACAAATGCGAACTGAAGACGGGATTGGGGCGACATGTGATCTGATCGAAAAATTGCATGAAAATGTGGAAGCATCGGATCAAATTTGAGGCGACTTTGAGCCGATGAGTCAATATGAAGTATGATGTTCTCACCACCGACCCCGCTGGTATGGATGCCAGCCTCGCCACAGCCGAAGATGGAACTTGTTCAATGACCGCAACGCAGCTTTTGACCGACCTTGGGATCACCCACGAAACCGACGTACCATTGGCACCGATGACCTGGTACGGCGTGGGGGGGAACGCGCAATGTCTGGCCAAGCCGGCAAGCGAAAACGAGTTGGCCAAGCTGATGCAGGCCTGTAGCGAACAAAACATTCCCGTACGGATTCTGGGCTCCGGTGCGAACCTGCTGGTCAGCGATGAAGGCGTCGATGGCGTGGTCATCCGACTGGAGCACGAAAGCTTTTCGCAGATGACCATCGAAGGCACGACGGTCACCGTCGGTGCTGGTTACGATTTGGCCAAGCTGGTGCTTGATACCGCCCGTGCAGGATTGGCAGGACTCGAAGTCCTCGCTGGTATCCCCGCAAGTGTTGGTGGCGCGGTCCGAATGAATGCCGGTGGCAAGTTCGGTGAGATCGGCCCGGTCGTCAGCAAGGTCCGTGTGATGGATTCCAATGGTGAAATCTACGAACGCTACCGCGATGACCTTGTTTTCAAATACCGTAAGAGCAACATCAAAGCTCCGATTATTCTCGATGTCGAATTCGACTTGTCCGAAGACGAACCCAACCAGCTGATGATGCAGGTCAAGGAGATCTTCATGTACAAAAAGAACACCCAGCCGCTTGCAGAGGACTCTGCTGGTTGTGCGTTCAAGAATCCGGTCAAGAAGGAAACCGACGTCAACCCGTATCTTGATCATTCAGCTGGCAAGCTCATCGACATGGCTGACCTCAAGGGGTACATCTCAGGTGGGGCGTCGATCTCCGAACGTCATGCCAACTTCATCGTTGCTGGCGAAGGTTGCACTGCCACCGACATCATCAACCTGCTTAATCACGTCACACACACCGTGCTCGAAAAATTCGGCGTTCGGCTTGAGCGTGAGATTATCATCTGGCCTTGAGCTGCGACATGACCTGTCTGTGTTTGCGTTTTTGAGCATTGAACCGACGTGTCAAATTCTGATTCAGACCACTTGGCCAATTTTGTCCTGATGCTTCCATCTCGGCATTTTGGATGAGACATTTGTCCATCCTGATAAGCCAAATTTGCGATTTTTACAATTTTAAGCTGTTTTTGTCCTGAAATATCAGTGCAATTCGGTATGATAATTCTCCGGTACAAGGTTGTACCCCCCGGAAGTACTCAGGAATCATATACAGAACACACTGAAAGGTTTTTCACATGTCAGATTTCCGCATTGGCGCTCAGATGTATACCTGTCATCAGCATCTGAAGACGATTGACGATATCAAAACCAGCTTCGAAAAAATCTCCAAGATCGGTTACACCTGTGCACAGGTTTCAGGTATCCCCCAGGGCACCATCGAAACCCCGGCTCTGGCTCAGATCCTCAAAGACAACGGCATTGAATGCTCCGTCACGCACGTCCCGCTGGACATGATGAAGGACACCAACAAGTGTGTTGAATATCATCAGGCTCTGGGTTGCAAGTACACCGCCATCGGTGGTTTCTTCCCCAGCGAAAACCAGTACGATCCTCAGCTCTGGATCGACTTTGCCAAGGAATACAACGACATCGTTGCCAAGCTTGCTGAGCACGGTCTGACCGCTGGCTATCACAACCACAGCCACGAATGGATCAAGTGCACCAACGGCAAGACCCCGATCGAACTGATCCACGAAAACTCCAACGACAACGTCTGGTTTGAAATCGACGTGTACTGGGTCACCCACGGTGGTGGCGATCCCTGTCAGTGGCTTGAAAAAGTCGCCGGCCGCTGCCCCGTCCTGCACTACAAGGACATGGGTATCGATCACGAACGCAAGCAGTTCATGTGTGAAGTCGGTGCGGGTAACCTCAACTGGGAACGCATCATCGAAACCACCAAGAAGATCGGCACCGAGTATGCCATGGTCGAACGCGACAGCGGTACGCTTGATCCGTTTGACTCCCTGGAAGTCAGCCTTAAGAACCTCAAGGCCATGGGCCTCAAGCCGTAATCTGATTGCGGTTGAAAAATAGATTCATCCTTACCAAGGCCGTGTTCACACCGAATGTGGCCTTGGTTTTTTTATGATGGTTGCGGATTAGGGAGTAGGTTTTAAACCGCTTGCGGTTTAGCGCGTTTTACAGATCAATCTGTTTAACCGACTCGCCTATGACCAACTCCGGCTGGATCATCGCAATGGTGTTTTGCATGTCACGGATCGCGTTGCGGCCGCCTTTGAGCATTTGCATCATGACTTTGCCTGCCTGTAAACCCATGTCGAACATCCGGTGATCGATGGTGGTTAAGCGTGGGGTGAGATATTCGTGGAATAGGGCATCGTAGCCCGTTAAGCTCAGATCCTCTGGAATCCGCAGGCCTGCTTGGAGGATTGCGCGGTGAGCGCCGATGGCAATGATGTCGCTGTAGCAAATCACCGCTGTGAAGTCGTAGGGCTTGATCAATCGTCTGGCGACATGCTCACGAGCAGTCTCAATGAGATTGGGTTCGTAGAAATCTTCAGGCTTGGTGGGTTCAGGATATGGGCAGAATTCACATTGACAGCCTTTGCTGGCCATCACCTTGAGCATATGCCGTTCACGTTCGACAAAGCGATTGGGGCGTGTGGTGTCTGCGCTGACCCACAGCATTTTCCGGTGACCTTTTTCATAAAGGTGGTCAATGAGTTGGGTAATGCCTTGCATCTCATCAAAGAGAATGGTGGGGATGCAGGTGGGTTGGCGTTCTTCGAGACTGATGATGGGAATGTTCAGCGACTCCTCCATGAGCTTCTTGGCCTGGGTGTCCGAAGAGAGTTGCAGCGCAATCATGCCGTCAATGCGTTTGCTTTTGGTGGCTCGGATACCACGTTCGATGGCCGAGCGTTCCGGGGATGGCCAGATTTGCATCAGGTAGTAGCCATGTGGTGTCAACGCCGTTTGAATGCCGTCGGCAATTTGGTGGAAGTAATACCGGCTTGAACGGCGTGGGTTGGCCAACTGATCGGGGTTGTCGACCAGTTCGATGACCAGGCCAACGGTTTGGGTTTTCCCGGTACGAACGGTGCGCATCTGATAGTTAGGGACATAGCCCAGGTCTTCGGCGGCCTGGTTCACACGTCGGACACAATCTTTGGAGATTCGGTCGTATTGCTTGCCATGGTTGAGTACCACGCTGGCGGTGGTCACGGAGACACCCGCAGCGGTGGCGACATCGGCAAGTTTGGGAGACTCAGACATGTCAGGCACTTTGCAAAAACATAATTGCAACTGATTGTAGGCACTGTTATCGCATTATCAATTGGTTTTTGCAGAACTTTTTCTGATTTAGCAACTAATTTTGCAGACAAGGGAGTAGAAAAATGGGTTTAGGTGCATTAATGTTTTTTCATTAGGCCAGAGAAATGCACTTGTCTATAATGGAGCTGTCCCATGCAACACCGCCCATTTCATTTTCGAGCATTCACACTGATTGAGTTACTGGTTGTCATCAGCATCATTGCTTTGCTGATTGCCGTTCTACTCCCGGCTTTGGGGGCCGCACGTGCTGCGGCACGGAACTCGGTTTGTATGGCGAATCTTAAGCAGCAATCTCTGGCGTTCCAGATGTATGCAGGTGACTTTGATGACTATGCGTGCCCGTTTTTTATTGGGGGGGCGAAATCCGGTACCGATTGGCAGGGAGCTTACGGTACCGCAACGAAGGCTTATCCGTCAGACAATATTCTCTTAGGCCGATACACCAAAAATCAAACGGAGAATCGTGGCAATCCCAGTACCTTTGGTCAGGTCAAACTCGGTGGGATATGGACATGCCCGGATTACAATGGACTGAACCGGGTTGGGACTTTCAATCAGGTTTACTCAGATTACGGGCTGTGTATCAATGTCTATCCCAATGTTGAACACACCAGGCAATGGTCAGATATGTGGCGGGTTGGTGATGCTCGTGATCCTTCCCGATTGGTTCAGTTTGCTGATTCAGGTTACTGGGCCTGGCATGCCGGATACAACGGCGAGTTTTATAGCATGACAGACGAGCAGGCCGAAGACACCAGTTATCGAACATTCAATTTCGGTACACCTACATCATGGTACAACCCGCATCGGCGTCATATGGCATCAGTCAATGGCGTGAATCTGAGCTTTCTTGATGGGCACGTTCAGGCCTTTACGGACTTACCTGCTGCCTATCAACAAGGTGATCTGGATATCACAAAACCCACACAATAATGGCCATCTTTTTCAGGCTTCACAAAGCCCTGTTTGTTTTCAATCTGTTACGCAGGAATCAATCGCTATGAGATTTTCGACACCCCATTGTCTTGCAGTTGTGCTATGTCTTGGCGTATCACTTACTCATGCACAAGTCACTCAGATTACATTGACCGATGATGTCATCCTGAAAGATGTCCAGCGGTTGGGCTTGAATCTAGGTGGTGATAATTACTGGTCGGGGGCGGTCTATACCAAGCTTCGCAGTCAGTACAACTTCGAAGGCTGTATGTATCGCCAACTCTCATTCGGCCCCAAGCCACAGGACGGCAACGGCTACATGACCTGGTATCCGCCATCCAAAGATTGGATTGAGATCTACCGGGGCGCGACCTTCACCATGGTCAGCGGGCCTTCCAAGGGAGAGACTGCCCAGATCACCGACGTCGTGATGCAGGATTTTGACCAAAACGGCAAGATGCGGAAACTGCCTTATTTCAAGTTCGATCGCCGCATCAAACCCGGCAAAACCATCAACGAAGGTATTCTCATTGAACGCGATCTGACGGATGTTGGATGGTTCCCGCGACGCGATGGTTATTGGAATTCGCCCAATGTCCAACTGGTGACGGATGATATTGATCCGACCACGAAAGGCAAAGCCGCGTTGCTCATGAAGGCATCAGATCAAAACGCCCACATTCGACTGTCATCGCATCAAGCTAATCACGGCAAACTCACCGGTCAATGGCTGGTTCGCTTTCATGCCAAGGTCAAGTCCGGCAAGCCGGTTGTAACCGTGTCTGCCCAAGGCGTCAATGCCACAGAAGTGACACAGCAGGTGACAGGTCATTGGGCCGTCTATGAAATGCCGTTTGAAGTGACATCAGCAGGAAAGGATGATGCGAGCAATACGACGCACATGATGGTCAAGCTTTCGGTTGCTGGTGGTGATATGCTTATCGACAATGTCGCACTTTACGATCAGAATAGCAGCAACCCCACGGCATTTCGTGATGACCTCATTGCGTTACTCAACAAACTCAAACCCGGCTCACTGCGGTATCTGCAAATGGGGGGCAGCACTGTCCGCAATGCCATCCTCCCGCCCATGCAGACCTTTGCTTATCAGAGTGCCTTGTTCCCCGTGGACAAACAGGGCTACGGTACACGTGTGACACAGGACCCGTATTCGCTGCATGACTTTTACGTGCTCTGCGAGTATGTCAATGCGGACCCGTGGTATTGCCTGCCCGGTACGCTGCACCCGCAGGAAGTGACGTTTTTTATGGATTACCTTGCAGGCGATGCTTCCACGGAAGGTGGCAAGCTACGCCATGAACTGGGGCATCCCAAACCCTGGACCGATGTCTTTACCAACATCCATGTGGAGTTTGGCAACGAAGCCTGGAATATCGCACCGCATTACCGCATGGGCGGATTCAATGGTGCAGACTATTGGAAGAATCTGATCACCGCGGGGAAAACATCTGCCAATTACAAATCCAATGTGCTGTTTCATGCAGGTTCTCAGGCAGCCAGCCCAAGACGCAGTCGTGGGATCATCGCTCATGCCGATAATGCCGACGCCGTTGCCATTGCTCCATATATTCTGCATACACTCGATAAGAAACAACTTCAACAGATGCAAACGCCGGAGAATTTTTACAAATGGTCCCTGGCTTATCCCATCTGGCGCAGCACGGACCCGCAGGGCACGATGGTCAACCAATACAACGAAGTGGTGAAAAATGCAGGTAAAACGCTGTCTGTTTACGAAGTGAATCATCACCCGACACAAGGCGATGCGCCACTTGCCATCCGTAATCAGTTGGTGGATTCAATTGGCGGTGCGGCGAATCTGCTCAATACACTCCTGCTTCAGATGAAGCATCAGAAAATCAAAACACAGTGCATCTTTACAGCTTTTGGAAACAGTAAAATCAGTGCTGAAAAAGGGGCGTTGCATTTGTGGGGGACCGTCTTGAGTATGCGGTCGGGACATGAGCGTTATCGCCCAACATTCCTGGCTGCAAACATGGCCAATCAAGTCATGGCAGGGGACATGCTGCAAACCACCCATGCTCAGGATCAACCCACTTTCACTGCAACCGGGGTATTCCAATCGCGCCAACCAGCAAACACCGTGACCTA
>JBICHS010000319.1:0-6323 GCA_043101135.1 Phycisphaeraceae bacterium JB051 | reverse complement strand
TGCAAGCGTCAACTGTATGCCACTGGATTCCCGCCTGCGCGGGAATGACGAATGAGATTGGCTATGACTGAAAACCGAAATTGGGCATGACAGTATTCATTTCTTTTCCAGCGGTCTAGGCTCAGGCAGCTTGGGTTCATCGGGGAAACTCGGCCAGAGTTTGGGCTTGGGGCTGATGCTGTTGGTTTCCACCACGCCGATGTCCGGCGCTTTACCTTGGTAATCATCATTGAAATTGGGGATGCGAACACCAGCATCAAAACCGGCGGTCCCCGGCTTAAGCCACAGGCGTCCGTCAGGAGCACGTTCATAGGTTGGACGTGCGCGGATGCCATGTTCCTGTGAACCTTCGCGTGCCTTGATCCTGCCGGGATACATGTCGTAGTCATAGTCATTGCTGGGTGTGATCTGCGTGTCGCGGACAGCCCAGTCCCGGTCATGACGGGTATGGATCATGTTGTTTCGGCTGGTGATGTTTAAGGCAGTCTTTCTGTTGGATGTAAAGACAATGCCGGATTGGGCGCCGCTTGAAGCGTATTTTGTGTCACCATCGAAGGGCGGGGTTTGCAACGCGGTGTTATGGAAGATGTACATTTTGCCCGCGGTCCATGTCGGATTTTCGTTGCCGAGTTTCACCAGGTAATGCCCGCGCAGGTCGTTCTGTGAGTTGCCTTCGTGTTTACGGGAAACGCCATAGACATTGCGAAAATAGTAGACCGGCCCAAGTGACGGGGAGGCTGCACCGATCGCGCCGTAGGTCATGTCGATGTAGTTATCCCAGACGCGGACGTTCATGTTCGCGCCTTCGATTTCCAGGCCGTCATCCCAGCAATGCGAGACGTAATTGCCATAGATGTCGCTGTCACGGTTAGGGAATCCGCCGAAGCTGAAGTTGTGCAGTTCACCCATACCGTCGTTGTACATGTGGTCGATATCGGAATGGATTTTGTTGTACCGGATGACATAGCGACCTTTGCCATGGACGAAGCTGATGCCTTGGGGGCCTTCGGGGTGTTTGGTTCCACCGACGCGTTTTTGGTTCCAACTGTTGGAGTCGCTGCGTGGGTGATGAATGTTGCAGTTTTGGATGACGATGGATTCGAGTTTGCCTGAACGGGAGTAGACCGCGGAGTTGAGGTTTTCACCAAAGCTGTCCACATCACGGACGCGTCCCCAGCCGGAGATATCACAGTTGTCGATGATGACATGCTGGACATCGCGGAGTTCAATGCCGTGTTGGCCTGCGTTTTTGAGCGTGAAGCCTTTGATGATGACATAGGAGGCATTGACGGTGATGTTGGTCGGATACTGGTTGGCTGCATCGCGAACACCACTTGCTCCGGTTGCAGGTTCGTAGAGAACATAGCCGGACTTTTCGTCACCGCCTTCGGTGATTTGCAGTGCGTCATTGCCATCGGGGATGGCGATACGTTTGGCGATCTTGAAGTTTTCGTCCCATGTGGTGGTGGTGAAGGTTTTCGTGGTGTTGGTTTGGGTGAGGGTGAGTTTGATTTGGTAGGTCGTTGCAGGTTGGAGATAGACAATGCTGCCACGGTATTGACCGCTGTGAATGTTGGCTGGGAAGGCATGTTCGTTGGGATCAAGCCAGAGATTCATGGCTTGTTTCCAGTCACTGTCACCTTGTTTACGGTAGGCGACGGTGCATGGATTGTCTGCTGCTGCTTCTTTGGGTTTCCAGTAGAGACCGACACTGTGGAACGTGGGGATGGCGATCGGATCATGATGCAGGATCGGCTTGGGTGCCGGGCCGACTTCGGTCATGCTCACGTTGGCAAAGTCGACGGTCTGGTGGAGATAGGACTGTCTTGCGTTCCAACGCAGCAGGATTTCCAGTTGCTCACTGTCGCCGCTGTTGATGGTGTCGGTCAGCGTTTTCCATTTTGGGCCATCACTTTGGCCGATGTTAAAACGCTCGGTTTCCTTACGGTTCTTGTATCGCTTGATCTGCACGAAGCCGACATCTTTGGTTTGGCTGCGGAGGGCGACTGAAACCTTGTACATGGTGTCAGGTTTAACGGTGATTTTCTGGCTGATGTAGCCGAAGTGTCGCATGACCTGACTGCCGGTGTTCACACGCAGCGCATGGGTGATGTCTTTGCGATCGGTGATGGGGATCAACTGAGCCTGGGCGTAACCGGGGACTGACCAGCCGTTGGGAAAGTCCTGCTCACTTGCAAGGTCGCCGCCATTGACCAGATTCTCAGCCAAGACCGGGGACGCGAGTAACAGGCACAAGCCGAACAAAAAGCAGCAAACGACAGATGTTGAACGTAACCAACGCAACGGCAAGCTCCCTCTGGGATAGGACAGTGGACGCAGGATCACCACGGATCGCATCACTGAATTTTAGAGAGCACAGTGTTTAACAGTTGCAGGTTTTGACTGTGATAATGCAGGTTTTTGAAATTATTTTTCTTTGAGCAGTCGCAAGACTTCATCAAGGTCTTTATCGCCACGGCCTGAGAGATTGATCACCAGATTTTCTTCCGGCTTCATTTGGGCAGCAAGTTTCAAACCATACGCAACCGCATGGCTTGATTCCAACGCCGGGATAATGCCTTCGAGCTTGGTGACTTTCTGGAACGCATCGAGCGCTTCGTTGTCCGTGACCGCGACGTAGTTGGCGCGATGCGAAGCAAACCAGAACGCATGTTCCGGGCCGACACCGGGGTAATCCAGACCCGCGGAGATGCTGTGGACGATGGCTGTTTGGCCGTCATCATCCTGGAGCACGAGACTGCGTGAGCCATGTAGGACGCCGGGCTTGCCGAAGGTGATCGAGGAGGCATGATCACCAAGGACGGGGCCGCGCCCACCTGCTTCAACGCCGGTGAGTTTGACGTCGGTGTCATCAACGAAGGGGTGGAAAATCCCTGCTGCATTGGAGCCACCACCGACGCAGGCAATGACGTGGTCGGGGAGTTTACCGAGTTGGTCGAGACATTGGGCTCGACATTCCTTGCCGATGACGGATTGGAAGTCGCGGACGATCATCGGGAAGGGGTGCGGGCCGACGACTGAGCCGATGATGTAGTGTGTGTCTTCGCTGCATTGCATCCATTCGCGCATCGCAGCATTGGTCGCATCCTTGAGCGTCTTGGAGCCTGACTCAACACTGACCACGCGGGTGCCCAAAAGTTCCATGCGCTTGACGTTGGGCTGTTGACGACGGATGTCCTCTGAGCCCATGAACACGTCGCATTCGAGTCCGAACACGGCAGCGGCGGTCGCGGTGGCAACGCCATGCTGACCGGCACCAGTTTCTGCGATGACGCGTTTCTTACCCATCCGCAAAGTCAGCAGGGCTTGTCCCAAAGCGTTGTTGATCTTGTGAGCACCGGTGTGCGAAAGGTCTTCACGTTTGAGATAAATTTTCGCACCACCTGCTGCTTCGGTGAGCCGTGAAGCGAAGTACAGCGGGGTCTGACGGCCGACATAATTTTTCAGCAAATCATCAAGCTGCTTCTGAAAATTGGGGTCAGCCTTGGCGGTTTTGTATGCGTCATCAAGTTGAGCGACGGCCTGCTGGAGGGTCTCAGGAATGAAAACCCCGCCGAAGTCACCGTAGTAACCTCGCAGGTCAGGGGCCTGGCTCATCGGATTTTGGGTGGTCTGTGTCATAGCCTCGACATTTTACGATACCGAGGCAGGGATTACGAATTGGCAGGATTATCGCTTGTACTTCTTGATCATCAAGAGGATATACCGTCGCTGCTTTTCGCAGTTTTTGAAGATTTCGGTGGTGGTGTCAGGATAGTAATCGTTGAGCCGTCGGAAGCGTTGCTCCGCGGCTTTGTACTCTCGGCTGCGCAGTCGCTCGAAGGCTTCGTTGTAACGGTGGGAGACTTCCTGAATGAGCTGATTTTGCACCTGCTCAAAACGCAGCTGATGTTTGTCATCAAAGTATTTTTTACGGCTGTGCGCCAACGCCATTTTGTAGGCATGGTAGACACGGTATGTGCCCGAATAGGTCGCGTCCTGACGATTGTAAAGCTCATCGGCCTGACTGAGGAACTCGGCTGCTGCCAGCGGATCGGGGGCGGTGACATCTGCCGGTTTACGGATGATGGTTTCGATCTGGGTGCGTGTGAGTTCACGTGGCTTTTCGATTTCCTGATCTTCGCTCTTACCCAGCGTTCCCAGATAGATGAACAGGAACATCATGAAGACCATGTACACGCCGATGCCGATCCAGATTTTACTTCGCTTTGACGCAGCACGTCCGGCTGAATCATCCGGGGCGTCTTCTGGTTGGGTGACGGTCGTGGCTGCTGCAACGTCGGGGACGATGACCTGAAAAACATCCTCACCACCGACCTGGACAATGTCCTGTGTCAGCAGTTTGAATCCCTTGCGTCCGACTTTCTTTCGGTTGACCTGCGTGCCGTTGGGTGAGGCATTTTGCAATATCCATTGGCCATTGACCATCGCGATCATCCCGTGTTCACGGGAGACAAAATCGCCACTGATAGGAATGTCACAATCAAGTTGGCGACCGAAGAGAAACTCTTCGCCAGTCAGTTCCAGACGTTGGCCTTGTCGAGGGCCAGAGAGTAATAAAATCTGAAGTGAAGCCACAATTCCCTTCCCATGGTCAACTGTGTGAGATGTGTGCAATGATACTACAAACAGGGACTTGGGACTAGCCACTAGGTACTAGGAACAAGGAATTCAAAACCGAGCGCTTGGCTTGTCTTTCCCCTGGTCCCAAGTGGCTGGTCCCTGGTCCCTTATTTTTAAAACAACTCCCCACGTTGCCACTTGATGATCATCGGGCCAAAGAGGAAGATCACCACCGCAACGAGAATCAGCACGTTGGGCAACATCAAACGCAGGCTCGCAGAGGCACTGAGTTTTTCAGCTCGAACGCTGCGGTGCATTCGCATCATGTCTGCCTGATTTCGAAGGATGGTCGACAGTGGCGTACCCAGTGACTCAGCCTGATTGATCGCGCCGATGATTGAACGCAGCGACTCAAGCGGGATGCGAATGGCCATGTTCCGCAGGGCCGTCCCACGACTTGAGCCCAGGTCCACTTCTGCGAGTACCAGGCCAAGTTCCTGATTAAAGTCGTCGTCAGGTTGGTCACGGATGATCGTGGTCACCGCTTCGTTGAAGGTCGAACCTGAACCCATCATCAAACCAATGAGGTCCAGCGTGTAGGGCAGTTGTTTACTGATCCGACGGACTCGGGCATCGGATGCGGACTTAAGGGCAAAGAGTGGTACGAAAAAGCCCAGTACTGCCAAGATCATCACGACGATCAGATTCAAATCCATCAATACCAGAAAACTGAGCACAATCGCGCCAACACCTGAAAACATGCTGCATAACAGGCAAATCGCAACGTATTCCTGCACGGAGTAGTTATTCGGATTGCCCGATGCATCAAGATGCTGACGGATGTAATCTCGCAGGGATAACACCTGAAAACGCTGTGCCCAGATAATCGCTGCCCCGAGAAACGGCTTTAGAACCGGTTGGTCAAAAAGCGTCTTGGGGGTGTTGGCACCCATGGCCTGAGTGAACTGACGATGGATCGGCACAACATCATTCTGGCGATAGCGAAACGCAGAAAACACCAGGATGAAAATGCTCACACCCAGAAAGCCCGTCACACCAAGTTGGATCAAGAGTTCGTGCATAGGTTCGCGTTGCTCACAGGGAGTAGTGATTAGGGATTAGGCAGTAGGATTGATACGTGTGATGCTTCATGTCTTGTTCTATTCCCTACTCCCTAATCACTATTCACTGACTTAGATATCCACTGCCATGATCTTGCGGATCCACAGAAACGCCATGCCGACCATGCCCGCTGCGATGAGCAAGAGGATTCGGCCGACAGGTTCAGTGAAGAGCAACATCGTGCTTTCATTGTCAATGCTCAGCATCATGAACAAAAACACCACCGGCATGACCGCCATCATCCACGCCTGACTGCGACCCTTGGAGGTCAACGCATCAAGCTTGCCTTCCAGACGCTGAATTTCGCGGACACTGTCTGCAATACGATCCAATGACTGGGCGGTATCACCACCACGTTGGCGATGCATTTCCAAAGCCGAAAACAGCAGTCGGTAGTTCTGGAGCTTGATCCGGTTGGCAGCGTTGTGCATCGCATGCGTCAGGTCCAAGCCCATCTGATACTCACGAATGAGTTGGCCGAATTCCTGGTTGATCGGGCCCTGCGTGTTTTTGACGAGTAATTCAAATGATTGGCCGAGGTTCAAACCCGCACGCATACCAGATGCAAGCACGGTGATCCCGTCGATGAGTTGGGCTTCGAGTTTTTCGTTGCGTTG
>JBICHS010000318.1:0-12623 GCA_043101135.1 Phycisphaeraceae bacterium JB051 | reverse complement strand
ATATGCACATCGCACGGTCATCTTGGCCGGGTAGACCGGCAACCACTTACTGCGTGCGCGGCTCTTTGGTTGGTAGGCGTGTGTAGTGCGATGAGAGCATTTTTATTAATCGCCATGTCGTCTGTCTATACTTTCGTCATTCCCGCGCAGGCGGGAATCCAGTGGCATTCTGTTGACGCTTGCATGTTCCACTGGACTCCCGCCTGCGGACATTATGCACGTCGATTTATAAGCGAATGCATGAAGAGTGATTACTGCTATTTCAGGGGGCGGACCTACTCGACATCACTCTCGATATGTTGAGCACCGGGTGTAAACCCGGTGCCCCTTGGATCAACGTATGCACAACGGGCACCGGGTTGACACCCGGTGCTCAACTTTAAAATCGACGTGCATAATGTCCCTGCGCGGGAGTGACGAACAGTGGTGATTAATGATTGGAAATGCTCGAGTGATACTGTGCTTATCTCACTCAAACGTCTTCCAGTACTTGGTGACGTTGGCACTGGAAGCCTGGGTGGCATCGAGGTTCTGGCGTTGGATCACTTCGCAGTGGCCGTCGAACATCAACACGTTGGCAGCATCGCCGTGCCGATAGGCGGTCATCATGCTGGTGACGTAGGTGGACTCGTCGAGATAGAAATGGCTGCGTGATGAGCGGATCCACCAGTCCAGCGAGTCGGCCATGGCAAGTTTGTTTGAAGGCTTGAGAATGCGGTCGGTGCGGTAGACGATCTGCGTGGTGGTGTCGAGTAACTGCGTGCCGGTGAATGCATCGACATTGCAGCCGTAGGTGTACTGAATGGGATATCGCCCTGCGTAGGTGCCGTTGCCTTCCTGGGTCTTGATGTACTCGGCGCGCGGGCAGGCCAGTGACAGTGGGATCATGCCATAGCCCAATACGTCATGGTCGCGCCCCATGGCATCAAAGAGCATGGTGTTGGTTGGCCAATCCTTATTCGACGGGCCGTGTTCTTTGAGTCGTACAGGCAGCATGTAATCGTGACTTTGCGCAGCGTACACGCCGTTGGCAACACCCCACTGCTTGAGCATGTTCAAACAGACCATGTTCTGTGATGACTTACGTGCAGCACTCAACGCAGGGAGTAAAATCCCAATGAGCAATGAGATGATCGAGATCACCACCAACAACTCAATGAGTGTGAAAGCCTGTGTTCGGGAACGGTTATTCATGATCCATATCCTTGATGATTGATCCATTTTGTCGTGCAAAATCATGGTGACATCTCCGATGCGATGTGTCCTGAAATTTTTGTTTCGTCATTCCCACGCCCCGGAAGTCGTCAATCCAGTGGCATGATGTTGACGCCTGCAAGTTCCACTGGACTCCCGCCTGCGCGGGAGTGACGGAAAGTGGAGAGTCATGATTTGAACTGCTTTATTTCACCGCTTCATACATCCGAATCAACTCATTGGCATACGCCTGCATGCCTGCATCATTGGGATGCCACTGCACACCATGGCTGGTTCCCCAACCACTATTGGCGGGATTTAAAGCGTGTTTTTCCATGCTGGCGTAAGGGATATTCAAATCCTTGCAGACGGCTTTCATGGTTTGATCGGTGGTTAATGTCCAACCGGTGTAAGCCTGTTTTTTGCCTTTACCAGAGGGGTTCCACACACCGACGCAGAGAATCGTTGGCTTGGAATCCCACTGCTGCATGGTGCTCAATAGCGCGCGATAGTTGGTTTGCAGCGATTGGACACCGTTGTGTTGTTTTTCGTGTTCGCCCAGTTGCACGACGACAATCTCAGGCTTGAGCACTTCGTAAGGTTTGAGTGTTGCATAGCGCGTTGCTGCAGCGCCTGCCCCGCCTTTACTGTGAAAATGCAGTGACACTTTCTTGTTGGGGTGCTTCTTCTGAACATGGTCTGCAAACAGATGCGCAAAGTCCCTGGACTCATGCGTTGCTGCCATGCCTGCAAGGTGATCCCAACCCAATCGTTTGATGGTGCCTTGGCTAAAGCCATGACGCGTGATGCTGTCACCGATGTAGAAGATCACCAGCGCGTTGGGATCATCGGGGCGCTTGATCGATGGGTCTGCAACATCAAGTTGGCTTTTGAGATGTTCATCGTCATTGACTTTGGTGTTGTTGAGTTTGATGTCACCCCCCAGTGTGATGCTGTGAATGTCAACATGTGCCTGGAAGGCTTGGAAGGCCAGCACGGCAATGGAAGCCGATGGCAAGTCCAGGCTGTAGGCTTTGCCGTCATTGGCTTGGGCGGTGAGTTGCTTGCCATCGATGGCAACGTGAAACGTGACGCGGTCCTTGACATCATCGGGAAGCTTGGCAAACGTCATCGGCTTAAGTTTGTCGCCGGGCTTGCGGACATAGTATCGCAGCTGTTGTCCCTGGTTAAAGACCTGCACGCGTGTGCCGTCTTTCATGATCATCGCCAATCCCCAGAAGCCTCCCTTGGGTGAGATGCTATGCATGGTCACGTCGGCGGAGATGTTGAGTTTGTCACCGGGCGTCACTGAGATTTTGAACGTGTCATTGACGTTGTGATCCAGATTGCTCAGTGCGTTGTTCGACACCTGCCAGCGACCCGGGCGATCCAGTTTGATGGCTGCCGGGATCGTGCTGTCTTCAAAAGTGATCGCGCGTTGGGCATCCTCCTGAGCCAGCCCCAAACCGGGAAGCAGAAACAGAAGAATAAGACAGCTGTAAGTC
This sequence comes from Phycisphaeraceae bacterium JB051, assembly GCA_043101135.1. Taxonomy (GTDB): domain Bacteria; phylum Planctomycetota; class Phycisphaerae; order Phycisphaerales; family Phycisphaeraceae; genus UBA7800. The sequence goes on along the minus strand of JBICHS010000318.1, from coordinate 9,924 downwards.
AAAAAATGACGCATATCCACCAACCTTTACCCATTTGTGGTACAAAACAACCAGTGTACTGCTGTATGATATTCCTGATAGCCACAGAGTCAAGAAAAAACTGGTGTTGGTTGGCAACGCTTCTGGATTTGGAACTGCTTTGTCGGATCGCATTGATAAAAACGATCCTGAAGATCAGAAATTGCCAGAGATGCAGTTTGGGGTTTCTGCTATCATGTAGCCGCTATGGACAAGCCCAGATGTTTAATCGTTCGGACCGCAGGCACCAACTGCGATATGGAATTGGCCCACGCTTTTGAGTTGGCTGGCGCCAGCACGCAGAAGTTGCATATCAACGAGCTCATTGCCAACCCGGCTGTGATCGAGCAGTTCCAGCTCATCGGCTTCCCGGGTGGTTTTAGCTACGGCGATGATATTGCAGCGGGTCGCATCTTCGCTAACCGTCTGCGGCATAAGCTCATGGACCAGTTGCTTGCTGCTGCTGACCGGGGTGTCCCGATGATCGGCATCTGCAACGGTTTCCAGGTGATGACCAAGCTGGGCCTGCTCCCCGACCCGCATGCCGGCACGCAGACCGCAACCTTGGCGGACAATGAATCCGGCCGCTTCACGTGTAAATGGACGAAGATGACCGTGCCGAGCAACACCTGCTGCGTCTGGACTAAAGGATTGACTGAACTGGAGTTACCTATCGCTCACGCCGAAGGGCGCTTTGTCCCTGAATCAGATGAGGCATTGGCACGTTGGAACGATAAGGGTCAGATCGCCATCAAGTATGCTGCCGACGACAACCCCAACGGCTCCACCGCTGACATTGCTGGCGTGTGTGACGAATCGGGTCTGATCCTGGGTCTGATGCCGCATCCCGAACGTTGGGTGCACATCACCAACCATCCCCAATGGCAACGCAAGTCCGACGACTTCAAGTCGCAGACTCCCGCGGGTTTGAAGATGTTCCAAAACGTCGTTGAACACGTCACATCCTCTGCACCTGCCACCGCTTAAGCCAACGCCCTACCATCACAATATTGATGCACAACCTGCCTTAAAGCCAGGCCTGCTGTTTCTACACCGTTCTCAACTGTGACGATCGCCTATTGAGATATAGGTGTATTTGTTTAAGTTTTTAACAGCTTGAAGATTGACCTTCGAGATCACCGGTATAAAATCTCATAAACAATGTATACATTAATTGTATATCATTAACAGTAAAACTGCTGGAAAAGGAGCACCGGATGCGGCGACAAGGTTTTACTCTCATTGAACTTCTGGTCGTGATCTCCATTATTGCGCTGTTGATCTCAATCCTGTTACCTGCTTTGAGTAGTGCCCGACGTTCGGCGCGGAACACCATGTGTTTAAGCAACCAACGTCAGGTCGGGGTGATGTTTGCGACTTATCTTTCGGACAGTCGTTCCAATTTCCCGGAGTACCAGTCAACAACGGATGGCGGTTGGCTGTGGTACGAGACCATTGCTCGGCAGAATGACAAGTCCTCGGGTCTTCCGGTGTTCTGCCCTGAAGACAACAAAACATCTGGTACCAAACGAGATACAGCAGGTGGCAACATCAGTTACGGGTACAACATGATGCTCGAAGGCAATGGCCGCGGATCATGGGACTGGTTCAACCAGGCAACCAGGGATCGGTTTGGGATGCCCCATCCCATTCGCGTGGAAACGATCAAAATTCCAAGCCAAACCGTTGTCGCTGCAGACAGTGCCATCAACGATCCAACCAACGGGACAGGTCTTGGCTGGTACATCATTCGCCCATGGGCTGATACTTACAATGGTTACGCCAGCCCGCGTCATCAAGGGGGGACCTGCAATATTCTCTGGGCTGACATGCACTGTGCCAATGTCAAATCCACCAATGGACTGCATTCAGGGCTGTATGCGGACGATGTACTGGGCAATCTCTGGTCGGCAGCAGGCACCAACATCAAATGGGATATCCGCTGAATACCCACACATCAATCCTGTGATTGGCAATGGACACCCCCAAATACATCACGTGCTGACACCGTGGTTTGATTCGATCAGCACTAGCAATACATCTGAGCAACATGCTGTCCGATAAAATCAACTCGGACATGTCAATGATCATTGATCACTGTTTTTAACCCCATAACTTTTCCCGCCAAAATCGTCATTTTGCCGATATTTACAGTTCAGATGCGCGATGGGTGCGCACTGTGAAGTTCACGGTCCAACGGCTGCCAATGCAACAGGATTCGCAGTCGAGGGGTAAATGACAACCAGGTGTTATGGCAAAAAAACAAACCAAAAAAACCAAGTCCAAAAATGACAACTCTTCGCAAAGCCGCGTCAAGCATTTGTGCTGGATCATCGGCATGCTCGTCTGGGTGTTGCTCTTAGCTTCCATGCTCAGTCACCACCCCGGCGATTGGCCGGCGCATCACGTCTCGCCGCACAACGCCCATTACGAAAACTGGGTTGGCAAGTTCGGTGCGGTCGTCAGTGCCAAGATCTATCTCATGTTCGGCTCGGGCATCTGGATGCTCATGGCAGGTATGCTTGCCGTGCTCATCTCCACGGCGATGGGACGCAAGATCACCCAACCGATCATTCGCTTGATTGGTTTGGTCATCCTTGCCGTCTCCACCAGCGCGATCCTCGGACTGTTTGTCCCCGGTAGCCTTGGGACGTTCTTTATCAATCTCATTCACAAGGTGCCTGCAACGAACATGGAGAACCCCGAAGGTGCGGGTGGTTTGCTGGCGATCTTCATCAACTCGGAATTGACCAGTCGTTTTTCGACGTTTGGCACAAGTGTGATTCTCGTTGCAGCCTTTGCGGTGGGTGCGTTACTTGCTGCTGACCATGTGGTCATGGCCTTGTCGCGCGGCGTGGCGAATCTCGTTAACGCCATCACCGGCATCAACATCCCCCGCCCCGTGCTGGTTGGACGCTTCCCCAAACTCTGGGGCCGTGGTGCTGCGATCGAAGACAAACCCAAAGCCAAAACCAAGGCTGCTTCCAAGCGTAAGAGCAAAGCCAAGGTCGATGATCACATCGACGAAGATGCAGGCGGTTACGGTGGCACGGAGTCCTTTGACCCTGAAGAAAATCTCTTCGAGGAACCTGATGCTGAGGTCACTGACGACCAGGCGGTTGAATCCGAAGACGACGCGTACGAATACGAGTACGTCGAAGAGGAAGTCGAAGTTGAGGACGAAGATGCCGAAGCGGACGACGATGCTGAGATTGAAGCTGAGGCTGAGGAAGAAGTCGAAGCCGAAGCGGAAGACGAAGACGGCCAGCTTGATGCCGATGCTTTGCGTGAGAAGTTCAAGAACCTGCCGATCAACTTCGCCAAGACCAAGGCCGGCAAGAAAGCCGAACCGCCCCGCGAAGTCGATTACTCAGGCTACCAATTCCCCGACATGGACATGCTGGTCGAACCAGAATCCAACTTCTCGGAAATCCTCGAAGGCTGGGTCCGCGATCAGGCTGTGGAACTTGAATCTACTTTGCAGACCTACCGAATCGACGGCGAAGTCGTGGGTATCGACTCGGGTCCTGCCATCACGCTTTACGAAATCCGCTTGGCGCCCGGCACGAAAGTCGCTTCGGTCAATGCCATTTCCAGTGACATCGCCCGTGCGATGAAGGCTCAGAACATTCGCGTCGTTGCCAACATTCCCGGCAAGGACACGATCGGCATTGAAGTGCCCAACTCACAAAAGGAAAAGGTCCGACTCAAGGAGTTGATGACCGTTGACAGTGAAGCGGTCGCGAAGATGCGTTTGCCGATGTTCCTGGGTAAGGATGCGTCGGGCAACCCGTTGGTCGGTGACCTGGCATCCATGCCGCATATGTTGATCGCGGGTACCACCGGTTCAGGTAAATCGGTGTGTATGAACTCGATCATCATGTCGTTCCTTTACACCAAACGTCCTGACGAACTCAAGCTTGTGTTGGTTGACCCGAAGATGGTTGAAATGAGTCAGTTCAAGGACATCCCGCATTTGATGTGTCCGGTGGTGACTGACATGAACAAGGCTGCTGCCATCCTCGAATGGGCGGTGACCAAGATGGACGAGCGTTATGCGTTGCTTGCTGAAGCAGGCGTGCGTGACATCGTCAGCTACAACGAACTGGGCTGGGAAGAAATCAAGGAACGCATGCAACCCAGCACGCAGGAAGAGGAAGTCCGCATTCCCAAGAAGCTGCCTTACATGGTCTTCATCATCGACGAATTGGCAGACATGATGATGACCAACAAGGAAGTGGAAACCTTCATCGTGCGTATTGCCCAGAAGGCTCGTGCTGTGGGCATGCACTTGATCCTTGCCACGCAGCGACCGCAGGCCAACGTGGTGACTGGTCTGATCAAATCCAACATGCCCTGTCGTGTTGCGTTTAAGGTTGCTTCGGGTATGGACAGCCGTATCGTGCTTGACCAGAAGGGCGCGGAACTACTGCTGGGCCAGGGTGACATGATGTATCTCTCCCCACGCACCAGCAAGATCACCCGCGCCCAGGGCACACTTGTTGACGACAAGGAAATCCGCGAGTCGGTCAAGTTCCTCAAGAGCGTCTCCACGCAGAACTTTGAAACCCAGCTGGTTCAAATCAAACAACCGGGCCTGGGCGGCGAGAGTGATGGCAATCGTGATGAGCTGTTTGAAGATGCCGTCCGCGTGGTGCTTGAATCACAGCGTGGCAGTGTGTCCCTGCTTCAGCGTCGTCTGACCATTGGTTACTCGCGAGCTTCACGACTCATTGAAGAAATCGCAGACGCTGGCATCATCGGTGAATACAAGGGCTCACAGGCACGTGAAGTGAACATGACCCTTGAAGAATACGAAGCCCTCAAGGAACAAGCCGAACAAGGCGATCTGCTTGAAGGCGGTCTGGAAGAACGTCCAGCCGACACCACCGAGCCGGAAGAAGCCTTCGAAGCGGATGATGATGACGACGGTGTGCCTGACGAAATGGATGGCGAATACCGCAACTAATCCCAAATTCCAATAACACAATCAAACACCAGCAAGCCCGTTCAATTGAACGGGCTTGTTGTGTTATCGGGCAAATATCGACAACAAACCTCCGCTTTTATCACATTATCAGCCTGCACAGATGATCAGGTTTATCTGTTCCAACGCCCTATCCGATATCCACAAAACAACGCGTGATGCGTTAAAGGGGATCGGTCCAAGTATGCAAGGACAGCGATAATGAATCTCAGACAACTCACTGGGTTTAGAGGACCTGTATGGACTGGCATGATGTTGCTCTTCTGCATGGCAGCCTTAACCCAAGCTCAACAACAGGACGTCAACCCCGACAATGCGTTTATGAACCTGAGCATCGAAGACCTGGGACAACTGGATGTCACATCCGTCACGGGCGTCACCGAAAACTGGTTTCAATCCCCTGCTGCGGTGTATGTGATCACGCAGGATGACATTCAACGCACCGGGCATCAAAGCATTGCGGATCTGCTGCGAATGGTCCCTGGTGTCAACGTTGCACAGATCTCTTCCAACAACTGGACCGTCGGCACACGCGGACTCCAAGGCAGCTTCACCGACAGTATGCTCATGCTCGTTGATGGGCGTAGTGTCTATGACCCATTGCAGTTTGTCATTCGATGGGATACGCAGGATATGATTCTAGATGACATTCTGAATATCGAAGTCATCCGCGGTCCGGGCACCACGCTTTGGGGCTCCAATGCCATCAATGGTGTCGTGAGTCTGACGACCAAACCGGCCAGCCAGACCCAAGGATGGTTGCTGGACACGGTCATCGGTAGTCACGAGCAACCGTCTGTAAGTCTAAGGTATGGGGATAAGATCGAAGACAACATGCATTTTCGCATCTGGAGCAAGTATGCAAACCGTGAAGCGTTCAAACATACGGATGGCAGTGACGCACCGGATGACTGGGACATGTTCCGCACGGGTTTTCGCTTTGATGTCGACGCGCCGGATCATCTGACATGGTCGATGCAGGGCGGCTTCTATCACACCGATCAACTCGGCGGTGATTCAAACCTGCCCGACCCCAGCACCTCCTTTGCAACCACCAACATCATCTCCGACGGACGCATCAGCAGCGGGTACCTTCAGGCGACAATCAGTCAGCAACCCGACGAAAAAAACAAGTGGACCGTCATGGCAGCTTACGACCGGACGGCACGCGCGACGCATGACGGCTTTGAATCACTGCGAGACATCATTGATCTGGACTATCGGCAGCGCTATGCGATCAATGAGAACCACCTGCTGATCTGGGGCGCATCATGGCAGTACACCTCCGATCACACCGAATCATCACCCGCGGTGACTTTCACGCCACAGGACAAATGCACCAATCTCTTGACGACGTTTATTCAAAGCTCCATGCAGTTCTTTGATGACAAACTCGCCTTGGTCATCGGCAGTAAATTCGAGCACAACAACTACACCGGCTTTGAGTTTCACCCCAGCGCCCGCCTCAGTTGGACCCCGGACATAAACAACAATCTCTGGGCATCGGTCTCACGTGCAGTGCGTACGCCAGGTCGTGTGAACACCTCCTCTCAGATCACCCCCTTCTATGCAGACACCGGCCTGCTTGCAGGTGGGCCCCCGTCAGGCATTCTTGTGCCATTAACCATAGGCAACGGTCAGGAGCTCGAATCCGAAGTGCTCATTGCCTATGAAATGGGTTATCGCATGCACCTGGGACATGACCTACTCATTGACTGGACCGGGTACATCAATGACTACGACAACCTGATCACCAGCTCGGCAACCAACTTCGGTCAGTTGACCAATGATCTGCAAGGTCAAATTTTTGGTTCGGAAATCTCAGTCGTTTATCATCCCGCACCAACATGGCGAATCGAAACCGGCTATGGTTACTGCCGATCATTCCTGCAAGGAGACCGGGATACTGTCCTGGAAACCAGCTTCCCAACCAACCAGTTTCATCTGCGTTCCTACCTGGACATCGGTTCAAATATCGAATTGAATGCAGGCCTGTATTACGTGGACAAAACCCAAGTGTCTGACAGTTACATCAGACTCGATTGCGGCCTGACCTGGCAGCTCAAGGATAACATGAGCATCAGTGTCTGGGGGCAGAACTTACTGGACAATCAACACGCGGAATTTTTTGACCAGGAACGTAGTGCGGAAGTCTCAGAGGTTCCACGTGCCATATACGCACGGCTACGCATGACCTTTTAAAACAACATGAAAACAACCACCATGACATCACGTTTCACATACCTGACGATCAGCATCATGCTGATGGTTGTGATGTCTTGGTTCCTGACGCAACGGGTCATCGCAGAAGACAACGTCAACAAACAGATCGACCAGATCAAAGTCGCCTATCTGGCCAACTTCATTCGTTTCACCCAGTGGCAAAAAGACAAGAAGAATGCCAGCCAACCGTGGATCATCACCATCATCGGGGACACGGCGTTTGCCAACGATATCCATGACGCCTTTCCCAACGGCAAGTACATGGATCGGCCCATTCAAATACAGGACTTGCCCAAGCTATTTGAAGATAAAAACGAACTCAATGACGACACACGCGAGAAGCTACACGCAAGCCATGTGATTTATGTCCGAAGCGGCAGCCATCAGGAACACCAAGCCATTCTCGCTTTGAGTCGCAGCCCAGATTTTCTTTACATCTCCGATATGACCAATGCTGCCAAAGCAGGATGCATGATCGAACTTTTCAATCTCAAATCGCGTGTTGCCTTCAAAGTCAACCCCCGCGCAATTAGCAATGCCAAGATTCATGTCAGCTCCAAAGTGCTGCGTCTGGGCATCCCCGTCAACTCATCCAACTGACACGCCAACGGATTGACCGCTGTTATCAGCCGATTGACCAACGCAGTTTTTTTACAACACGGCGCGCCATGCACACAAGTATTGCAGGTCCGATAGTTCCATTTTAAAAGCCGCTTTTCTATCCAATGAGGCTACAACGAGATAAACCGGCAATTCCAGATTCCCGATATACAAAGTATAGATTTGAATTTCAGGACAAACGACATCACAAACAGATGATCAAAATCACGCTGACATATTGGCTCAAACAACACATCACACGATGGTTCGTGGCGTGTCTGTTGCTTGTTGCCCTGCCGCAGATCGTGATGGCTCAATCGCCAGATGACGTTGAAAACATTTATCTGAACCTGAGTATTGAGGAACTGGGGCAACTTGATGTCACGTCTGTAACCGGCGTTGAAGAACAGTGGTTCAAGGCACCGGCTGCAATCTATGTGATCACACCTGAGGACATCCAACGAACCGGACATCGCACGTTGGCTGAATTGTTGCGGATTGTCCCGGGTATCAGTGTCGCATCCTCCTCATCCAACACATGGTCGATCGGCGCACGCGGGATTCGCGGCAACTACGGCGACAGTCTGCTGATGCAAATCGACGGCCGATCGGTGGACGATCCGTTGGCTGCCTTTGTTCATTGGGACACCGTGGATCTGATTCTCGAAGACATTGACAACATCGAAGTGATTCGTGGCCCGGGCGCCACGCTCTGGGGCGCGGACGCTGTGAGTGGCGTGATCAATGTCACAACCAAGTCTGCAAGAGACACGCAGGGCTGGCTGCTCAATGCCGTCACCGGGACACACGAACATGCTGGCCTTTCCCTGCGATACGGTGGGCAAATCGATGACAACGCCTACTTCCGAGTCTGGGGCAAAGGCAGTATGCGTGATTCATACCAACGCCCCGATGGATCCGACGCTCATGATGACTGGAGTATGTTCTCAGGCGGTTTTCGTATCGACAACCAGGCCCCCAATGGGCTTAACTGGTCGTTGCATGGTGGCGTAACCCACAGCAACCAACTCAGTGGCACAATCAACACACCCAACCCGCTTGTCGACAACAGCTACCTTGAATTAGTCAATGACGGACGGGTTCACAATTTCTTTCTCCAAGCCAATCTCGACAAACAGATTTCACAATTCAATAAATGGTCACTGCTGGCATCCTACGATCACTCCAGCCGCTCAGCGATCAACAATGTGCAATTTGATCAGGACAAATTCAATCTGGACTACCGACACCGTTGGGCGATCACCGCGGAACAATTATTCGTCTGGGGCGCACAATGGAGCATGGTCAGTGATCATATCGAGAACACGCCTTACGTCTACTACACACACGAAGAAGAAACACTGCATACCTTCAGTGCTTTTCTCCAAAGCTCCACCAAACTTTTTGACGACAGCCTGACATTGATCTTTGGCACGAAAATCGAACATAACGACATCTCGGGATTTCAGATTCACCCCAGCGCTCGCCTGACCTGGGCACCGGATCAAAACAACACCCTCTGGGGGGCCGTATCACGTGCTCCCAGAACGCTGGGCCGTGGGACCACGGACTTGAATCTCATTGCCGTGTATGTTGACCTGGGTGATTTTGGTGGCCCTCCCGGCGTGCTTTATCCTCTGCCTGCCAGTGGTAGTCGTGATCTGGAACCCGAAGAACTCATCGCGTATGAAATGGGTTATCGATCACACCTCACCAAAGACCTCACACTCGACACCACGTTTTATGTCAATGATTACACCAATTTGCTGAACATCGACATTGACACCTTCAAGCTGGTCAACGGTTACGAGGGACAAATCATCGGTGGCGAAGTGAACCTGGTCTGGCAACCGGCGCACACCTTCCGACTTGAAGTCGGATACAGCCATGCACACACCAACCTTTCAGGCGAAGTGTTTGAAACCTTTGACCTCAACCAAGCCTATCCCGACAACCAATTCCACATGCGTTCATACCTGGACATTGGCCGGGACATGGAACTTAACGCAGCGTTGTATTACGTCGACAGTGTCCCATCCTATGCCGCGGATAGTTATATCCGTTTGGATCTGGGTCTGACATGGCGTTTGAATGAC
>JBICHS010000317.1:0-7113 GCA_043101135.1 Phycisphaeraceae bacterium JB051 | reverse complement strand
GTTTAAATCCATGCCTGGCACATGCCAAACGCGGGATGATATTCACATTAGACTAACGCCAAGGGGCGTATTGAGCAACGTTCGGGGTTGGTAATATAGCCTCAAATCGCCTTGATCACAGGCAACACCGCTTTAAAGTCCGAATCCGAGGCATCACCGACCCACTCCAACAGGACAGATTCAACCGTCACAGGCACGATCCCGATCTGGTTCATACGCAGTAAACCGACCTGTCGATCGGTATGCCGACGCGAACTGACCGCATCGACCACAACTGCTGTCTCAAAGCCCTTTTCCGTTAAATCCATGCACGTTTGAAGCACGCAGATATGCGTCTCAATCCCGCACACCACAACCTGTGTGACCTCCAACTCCCGGAGCTTGTCGAGAATCGGGTCAATCAAGGCTGAAAAACGCGTCTTTTCCTCATTGATCACCGCGGTGGCAATCTTGCTTTTGATCGGCTCAACGGTGTCGCCTAACCCCTTGCGATATTGCTCAGTTACCAGCACCGGCACGCCAAGGGCATTGGCCCCGTCAACCATCCGTCCGACCTGCTGGATCACACGCTCGGATTCATGAATCTGGGGCAGAAGCTTCTCCTGCATATCCAGCACCAATACGGCACTACGTTCTTTAATCATCCGACTGATCGGCATTTGGTTTTCCTTGTTCTTTCACTTCTCGTTCCAAGGCAATTTAACCACAGATGAACACAGATGAACACAGATATCAAGACAATCTCTCACGCCCGCTTCGCTTAAGACGCAGAGACGCCAAGTGAGTTTAATAAACTTGTTCTTCACTCCTGTTTTCTTAGCGTCTTTGCGTCTTGAGCGAAGCGGGCGTGATGCTGTGTCTTTGGTTTTCTATCTGTGTTTATCCGTGTTCATCTGTGGTTACTTGTCTTTGCTATTTGGGCTTCACGATATCCACCAACGCGGCCACCATGCCGGGGATGTCCGACTGTGTGGCTTCGACATCGATCGGCAGGCCAAGGTCGGTCATGGTCTTGCTGGTGATCGGGCCGATGGAGGCGAGTTTACAGTCCTTGAGTAAATCCTTCTCACTGCCGAGTAAATCAACCATGTTCTTGGCAGTCGATGAACTGGTGAACGTCACCCAGTCAACGCGTTTTTCACGCAAAGCTAACAGGGCTTCATCAGTCAGACCGTCAGCCAACTTCGTCTGGTAAATCACATGCTCGGTAATCAGCGCCCCTGCCTCTGCGAGTAACGCGGGTAAAGCCGGACGGGCGATGTCGGCACGGAGTAACAGCATTTTCTTGCCTGCCACGTCGTGCTTGGCGATCAACTCCGCTGCCAGCGATTCAGCGACAAACTTGGTCGGCACCAGGTCGGGAATGATCTTCAGTTCATCTTCCAACGACTCGGCGGTCGCACTGCCGATGGCTGCGATTTTCACCCCTGCCAGGTGTCGGGCATCCAGATTCATCGCTGCCATCCGGTCACGCATCGCCGTCACACCATTACGGCTGGTGAGGATCAGCCAATCGTAGTTTTTCACATCCTTGATCACCGCATCGACATCCGCCCAATCGTCCGGCGGGACAATATCAATGGTCGGAGCTTCAATGACATTCGCGCCCAGATACCCCAGTTGAACGCCAAATGCCGAAGCCTGCTGACGCGTCCGGGTGATGAGGATGGTCTGGCCGAACAAGGGACGCTTGGTGAAAAAGTCCAACCCCGGCTCGGAGATGGCAGCGACTTGGCCGACGAGAATGATGGCAGGTGAACTGATGCCAGCCTTTTGGACATCCGCGACCGCGTTGCCAAGATTGGTGACAATATGACGCTGCTGCGGGGTGGTGCCCCACTGGACGAGTGCTGCGGGTGTATCTGCTACAAGACCGTGCGATTGGAGCACATCACAGATCAGACTCAGCCGACCAACGCCCATGTAAAAGCAGACGGTGCCCCCTTTGGCGATGAGCCCTGCCAGCGATTGGTAATCGACAGCGGTTTGGTCTTTGGTTGGATCTTCATGACCAGTGACAAGGGTGACCGTTGAGGCAATCTTGCGATGGGTGACGGGGATGCCTGCCATCATGGGTGCTGCGACGCCGGCAGTGACACCGGGTAAGGCGATGGCATCGACTTTGTGGTTCGCCAGATACGCCAATTCCTCAGCACCGCGCCCAAAGAGATAAGCATCGCCACCTTTGAGTCTGATAACCAATTTTCCCAATTTTGCTTTTTCGACCAGGATGTCATTGATTTCATCCTGCGTTTTGGCATGGTTGCCCCCCCGTTTACCGACATAGATCAGTTCGGCATCGAGTTGAACATGTGCCAATAATTTCGGGCTTGAGAGTGCGTCATAGACCACGACGTCTGCAGCGGCAAGATATTCGAGGCCTGCAGCAGTGATCAAACCGGGATCACCGGGACCTGCACTGACGAGGACAACACGGCCTTTTTGGCCTGGATTGAGGAGTTCATCGTTCATTTTTGTCAATTTTTGTATCACTTTGGGTAAACCCTGACGGTTATTCTGCCGATTCTATTTATAGGGAAGGGTCACATTTTGGCAGGAAAAGATGACCATGTCACAAGCAGCACTTAAACTCGTATCACCTATCGTTGAAGTCGATGCCCTTTTGTTTGAACGTCGCCGCGACGCTCGTCGTCCCATGGATGGCCGTGTCACCGTGCTTCGCCGCTTCCGTAAGGATGGTGAAAGTCGTTCGAAGATCTCTGCCATCGACCTCATGGATATCTCATCCACAGGCCTCGGTGCCTTTACCAGCGAACCGGTCGAAGTCGGCAGTGACCTGACCGTCATGTTCCCGGCCCACGGTCCCGATGGTGCCTGTGACAGCAGCTGTCGTGTCGTGCGTTGCATCAAACGCGAAGACGGCTACGAAATCGGCGCCCGCTTCGGCATGGGCCCCTCCGCTGCCTGATCCGCTAAAACAATAATCCTCCTGTCCGGCCAACAAACCGGTACATGTGGTTCATACAACGATTAAAGAACATCGATTTAACACCGGTGTTCTTTTTTATTTATCTCACGCCCGCTGCGCTCAAGACGCATGTTTTCAAGGCATTTTTTACCACAGAGACGCAGAGGACTCAGAGCTAAGAGAGACAAGGCAATGATTATTTTTATTCAAGCCCAAGACTGAGTATCGCGAATACCAGGATCCTAATGCCAACCGTTGATCGGATGTTACCCATGCTTCATACTGTTAAGCATTAGACTCGATTCGAATAACCGTTAAATTCTTTTCTCTCTTAACTCTGAGTCCTCTGCGTCTCTGCGGTAAAATTGTCTTTCCTGTCTTAATCACGATCCAAGCATCTTTTCCAGCGCGCCACGCAGATGGGCGTAGCTGGCGTCTAATGCCTGGGGTTGGACGCGGACATTGCCGATGGTTTGCATGAAGTTGGTATCGCCTTCCCAGCGAGGCAGGACGTGCATGTGCACATGGCCGGGAACGCCGGCGCCGGCACATCGGCCCAGATTCATGCCGACGTTGACCCCCTGACAGTGCATGGCATCGCGGAGCAATCGTTCTGCGAGTTCGGCCAATTCCATCATTTCCGCCCGGCAATCACGGCTTAAATCTGACAGCGAACCGACATGTTCAGCTGGCGCGATCAGCAAATGACCGTTGGTGTATGGGTAACGATTGAGCAAAATGGAATTGAATTTCGCCACATGCAACACGCCGCGCAATTGGGCATCGTCCGTGTTCATGTCCGTTGTAAAGGCATCACAGAGAAAACAGCCTGTGGATTTTTTTACTTCAGCAGATTTTTCTGCAGCCGCTTCATCCATCTCAGCAGAGAGCTGCTGCATGTAAGCCATTCGCCATGGAGCCCATAGATTTTTGTGAAACATGCACGAACTATAGCATCAATCGTCCAGTTCCAACAAGCACTCACCGATATCAGATACAACTGTATGATGATGTAAACTTATCGGACATGAAGCAAGATCTGTTACAGGTGGTATATTCGGGATAATTGGTCTGAAATTTGCTGCAGACCATTTTGTCGCCAAAATGGCAAATAACCGCTTGTATAGGACTTATCGGAATCTTTTTCAGGTTTCAAGCCCAATGTGTCCGATGGTTAGACAGACTCATGCCACGGGTATGAGTTGATCAGGTTGATGGATTTGGGAGTGAATGTAACACAATTCGCCCCCGCCAATGACCGATCAATGAAAAGCTTGGTTTATGACAATTGTGGAATTCTCAGCTCAGGGATAGAAACATATGACCCCCGACTCTGCAACCTGGCTCCTAATGGCAGCCATCTTTTGCCCCCTGATCTGCGGCACCGTTTCGCTGCTGATCCCCAGACCGTTTATTCTCCCGCGCCTGCTGCTGATTCTCTGCGGCCCGATTGGTGCGTTGTTGATGCTCGGTCACTTTACGTTCCACAGTGGCGTTGGGGGTGATACCGCCTTCGTTGAGTGGATGCCGCTGTTACATTTGAACATTGCACTGAACCCAGACCACCTGGGTTTGTTTTTTGCCTACCTGGTCTCGGGGATCGGCGTGTGCATTGTGCTCTACGCCCGAGGCTACTTCGGTAAAGACGCGGACAGTCTGTTCCGGTTCTACCCGTACCTGATGATCTTCATGACGGCGATGATCGGTGTTGCGTTATCCGACAATTACATGATGCTGATGATGTTCTGGGAAATGACCTCCATCAGCTCGTTCCTGCTCATCGGCTGGGAACGCGATACTCCCCTGTCAGTCCGCAATGCCATGCAGGCGTTTATCGTCACCGGTGCTGGCGGTCTGTGCATGCTCGCGGGTCTGATCTTCCTGGGTGTGCATACCGGGGAATGGACGATCACGGGTCTTCTCGAAGCGGTGCATCATGGTCAGATCGACTTTGGTGCCACGCCGATGAAAGTCTGTTTTGTGTTGCTGTTTCTGGGTGCTGCGACCAAGAGTGCGCAGTTCCCGTTCCAGTTTTGGCTTCCCGGTGCGATGGCTGCCCCGACACCTGTCTCGGCTTACCTGCACTCAGCAACGATGGTCAAAGCCGGCGTGTTTATCACCGGTCGTTTCTGGCCGATCATGGCTGAACACCTGCATCTGTGGCCGTCGATCATTGTGCCCCTGGGTGCATTTACGATGGTTTATGGCGCGTTCGTTGCCATCCAGAAGACGGATCTGAAAAAGATTTTTGCTTACACGACGGTGAGTCAGCTTGGCTTGCTGATGTGTATGTATGGTTTGGCTGCGTACAAGTATGGTCACGGTGAAGCGCATGGCGGTGAACACGCTGAGGCTGAAGGCATGGCACACGCCGCTGCCGCTGCCCCAAACCTGATCTGGGACGTGACACAGATTTTGAACCATGCGTTTTACAAAGCCCCCCTGTTTATTCTTGCTGGCGCGATTGGCCATGTTGCCACGCGTGAACTGCCTGATTTGAAGGGCTTTTTCTATCGTGATAAACAGGCCAAGATCATGACGATCGTGTTGCTGCTTGCCGGTTACGGTTTGGCGGCTGGGCCGTTTACCTTGAGTTTCACCGCCAAAGAGTTTTTCTTCTATCAGATTGCTCATGCACTTGAAACAACTGAAAACCCCATGTTCTGGATTTTGGTCGCTGCGGGTATCGCAACGGGCATGTTCAACGTGGCGATCTTCATCCGACTCTTCACCACGTTGATGGCCAAACCGGAGGCTGATGCACATGCGGATCATCACGACGATCATGCACATGGGCACGGTCACGGTGAACACGAACATGAGACGGGTTTCTATGCAGCCTTGCTGTGGATTCCCGGCGCGATCATCGTTGCGTTCCAATACATCAGTGGCATTATCCCCTATGCCTACGATTACCTGTTTGGCTGGATGGATCCGAGCAAACATTACTACGAGTTCCACACGCTCATGGGCAATGAATTCCCCATGACATGGGATGCACATCTGGGCTTACCTTTGTACATGAGTTTGATTGCCATCGCATTGGGTTGTGCTCTTGGCTTTGGCAAGTTCCTGCGTGGGACATTTAACGATCCGTGTGATCACCTTTATCCGGGCTTCTACGCCATGACGACCAAGATCGTCGGCCCGCGTGCGTTTGGTTTGGTCCAACGTGGGCATGCGGGCTTTTATGTCGGTGCGGTGTTGGTTGCGATGGTTGCTTTGTTTATCTGGTCCATCGGTGGCAACTTCGGTCAACTGGTATGGCCTGAAGATGCAGTGACCGAAACATGCACGCAGTTGCTGCCGGGCATTTTGCTTTGTGGCATGGTGTGTGTCACTGCCCTGCTTCTGCCTGTGGTAATGAATCGCGCCAGCCGCGTTTTGATTTTGGGCATGTGCGGTTTCTCGGTTGCCGGTGTTTACTACCTGTACAAGGCACCGGACCTGGCGCTGACACAGTTGAGCATTGAAATCGTCTCGTTGATTCTATTCCTTCTGGTCTTGTCACTGGTCCCCGACCTGACGCCCAAGACGCGTAAGGCCGTTCCTGTTCGATTGGTGATCAGTGTCTGTGTTGGCCTGGTGATGTTCTGGCTGACACTTTCGAGCACCAGTGTGAATCGCCCGGAAATGCCTTACGTCAACAAAGATGGTCAGAATATTCCCAACCTTGGCGAATACTTCCTGCGTAACTCGCATCACGGGATTGATGCCATGGCGGTGCCTGAAGGCGAAGTCTATGGCGGTGTTGTGAGTAAGGCAATTGATCCGAATGAAGTCCACGATAACGCATTGGGCGAAGCGGTCTCGCATGCCTCAAAGGATGGTGAAAAGAGCTATCTGATCCATCACGGTGGTGGTGGCAACAACGTGGTCAACGTGATTCTGGTCGACTTCCGTGGCTTTGACACGATGGGTGAAATCACCGTGCTTGGCTTGGCTGCGATGGGTGTGTGGACACTGCTTCGCCGCCGCAAGAAGTCCGGCGATTATAACGATCCATCGGACTTTGAAGATAGCGGACCTGAACCACTGAAGGCTGAAGGGTAAGACCGTTTTACCGCCAAGACGCCAAGAGCGCCAAGGTAAGAGAGAAATACAACAACGAAAACAACAACAGACAACTCATTCCGACCTTGGCGTCCTTGGCGTCTTGGCGGTTCAAACAAAATGAGATTGGA